>CABUAQ010000061.1 GCA_902489575.1 uncultured bacterium | reverse complement strand
GTTGAGAAACCGGTTCAGGAGCAGGATCGATCTCAAAAAACAGTGGAGAATAAAGTTCAGCCAACATCTGAAACTACGCTTAAAAATATGGATACAATGGAAAAGGCGCATTATGCTATAAGTATAAAAGATTATCAATCTGCTATAGTTTATTTAACTAATTATATAACTTCCAAACCTAAAAAGTATGAGGCTTATAAGCTTCGTGGAGAATGTTTCTATGCCCTTCGACAGTATAAACTTGCACAAAATGATTTTCAAACTGCTATTAATTTAAAAACTTCTGATGACAAATTTATCACAGGTACAAAAGTTTTAGGGGCAATGGTTTTAGGCGCTGATAAACAGGAGCAATACCAAAATCCAGAGCTGGGAAATTTATATGGACAATTGATGTATGCTCAAAAAGCTTCTAATTCTTCGACTTATGAAGCGTCTTATCAGAAAGCTTTTGAGTATAATTCGCATATTTATCTTCCTCAACCTAAAAAAGAAGATATTGCAAAAATTAATTGCCCTCAAAAGTATGGTAAAATTTTAAACCCTCAAGGAATTGATGAATATATTTATGGAGCTATAGAGGATATTGAAAAAAATAACTACAGTGATGCTGTATCTAAATCATTGTATGTTATCGAAAAATTTCCCAGATATTATTTGGGTTATTATTTGTATGGTGTAGCATTAGCCGGTGTTGATCAGGGGAAAGAAGCAGTCGAGGCATTTGAATCTGCATTGAAACATAATCCTTATGATTTTGAATCATTAGCAAGTTTGGGTAAAATTTATTATAACGATGCGGAAAAAACTTTTAGTTTTTCTGATGCTGAAAAATCAATTTCTTATTTTGAAGAAGCTTTGAAATATAATCCGAATTGTTATTTATACTATTATTACATTGGTCTAAATAATTTACTAATGAACAATTATGATGCTGCGGTTTCTGGTTTTAACAATGCGATTAAGTTCAAATCAAATGATTACAATAGTATGTATTATAAACTGATTGCACAATATGTTCAGGGTGATTATAATGCAGTGATTGAAGGGACTACAAGACTTTTATACAGGCATGTCTCAAATTATAATTCGGTGCTGTATTTGAGAGCTTTAGCATATTACAAGATTGGCGCGGGTGATAGTGCACTTGTTGATATTGAAAGAATTCATAATAATATGAATGATATATACAATGCGGATTTGAAAAATCTTTCACCAAAGGAACAGACTCTTAACTCTTATTTATATTATTTAAAGGCACAGATTTTGCGTGATAAGGGGTATGGGACTAAAGCTGATTTTGATAAAGCTTTAGCTAATCCGATAATTGCTGAATTATCAAAGATTGAAATTTCTATGAGACAATATTCAAAGTCGCTGAGTAATAGTAATGTGTCGATGGATGAATATAACAAGTATAAACAGTTATATAACAACCAGTTGGAATCTTTGTTAAAAAACACTCATACTGTTACTTATGATGATATTAATAACCAATATGATTATATAAGGACTGCCTTTGATTCTTTGAAGATAAGTTTTGCATATATGAATCCGGATTATAAAATAGTAAAAGGTATTGATAATATTAATACTGCAGTTTCAGCTGACAAAAATAATAAAGTATTAAAACAGGCAACTTCTCCGGATGAAACTCTGATTGTTGATAATAAATCTTCAATTGCCCAGATGCTCGCATCTCAATCTTTAAATGTAGCGTTGAACAAGTCTCCTGAACTGGAAGTCGATGATGTAGTAAGAAATATTAATAAAGACTCGATTGCAAAACCTCTTATCCAGTCTGATGGTGGGGACAAGGTTGCTGATTCAAATACTGAATTGTCTGAAGATAATTTACCGGAAGCAAAGGCAATTATATCCGGGAATTCAGAAAAAGAGGTAGAAAAGATTGATGAGACTCAACCTGAAGTTAAGTCAGGAGTAGTGGCTGCAGAAGAAAAAACAGAATCTGAACGTAACGATGTTACTGCCGGTAAGTTTGAAGATAAACTTCCTGAGCTTAGGTCAAGTTATAATTCAGACACTAAGCCGGAACAGATTCCCGTTGCTAAAGCGGAAGAACAAAAGACAGATACAGTAGAACAAACAAATCTGCAATCCGGAACTATATCTTCTGTTGCAGAAATTCCCGAGCAATCGCATGAGGGAAAAGAAGTTCAACATTATACAGAACAAAAATCCGTGGAAAAAATTGATCCAGGTTCTGTTGCCGGAGTAGTTGGAATAAATCAGGTACAGAAAGTAAAAGAGCAAAATACTAAAGTTTCATGCAATGACAGTGCAAAAGAGTCAAAACAAGTTTCGGATAATGGTTTGAGTTTAGAATCTAAAACTCAAGCACGGGTTAATGAAAAAGAATTAAATGTTGTAGAAAAACATGCACGCGTTAATCAGGAAGATTTTAATATAATACATAAACCTGCACCGGTGATTTCAGAAGATGATGAAGTTGTAGTTTTTGAACCTCCAATGTCGTTTATGCAAGGTTTTGTTAAACCTTCTGTTGATGATTCAAAGACTGATTTAAATGAAGTCGATGTTCCTTCTGAAATAGAAGAGGGGATAGATGAAACAAAAGAGCAGACTGAAAGTGAAAATACACAATCTAATGTTATTATTAAAGTAGAAGAAACTAATGTTGCAACAATTTCAGAAAAAGCTAATACAACTAATGTGGTAGAAGATATAGTTATTCCGCCGGAGATGGATAAGATTGCACAAGAGGTTCAATCCAAAAAACTGTCTGAACAAAAAGAAACGGTAAAAAGCTTGAACGAGGCTGGTATTGAGTCAGAAAATTTAGCTAAAGGTGTCGATGAGTTTGTTGAAAAAACTGTTACAGAGGATATTTCAGAGATCATTTCTGAAAAAAATGTAAGTACTGATATTGATGCAAATCCTGTGAAAGTCAAAAAACTGAAAAATAATAGAATAAAAAAATCAAAAAAAGATAAAATAAAGGCAGAAAAAGTTGCTAAATTTGAAAATGATAAAGTTGAAACCGGATTGTTGCCTGAGCAGAATGAAAATAAAACGAATAAATCATGGTTTGAAAGATTTAAGTTTAAGAAAATGGATAAAAAGACTAATACCAGAGCTATCTCTGAAAACTCTGTTCAAGATGCGGTTCTACCGGCGGAAACAGGCTCAGATTTAGTGCCGAAGCTGCCTGAATCAGGTTCTGGTATAGTTGATAGAGAAAAAGTTAATGTCCCGCTATTGCGTACTCAAAATTCAATTGATGAAATTCCGGAAGGTAATGTTGAGCAGGCCGACATAACAAAAATTGGTGAAACGAAAGCAAAATCAGTGAACAAATCCGCAGTTGAAAATGCTAAAAAATCGTCAGGAATTTTTAAAAGAAACAAGAATGGAAATTTAACAAAGTCCGTTAACGAATCTGACCCTGATAGAGGTACAAAAACAAAAATAAAACGCGAGAAAAAAAATAATGCAGCTGAGAAATCAAAATTCAGCTTTAAAAAATGGATGTTCTGGAAAAAAGAGCAAACTACGGAAAATGGTGTTCACTCAACGGAAAGAAAAGTTATTAAACAGCTTTCGCAATAATAAAAAAGGCACTTATATAAGTGCCTTTTTATATTTTATTTTAATTTGACATCAACAATTGAAGCAAGAACTTTTCTAAATCTTTTCAGGTATGATATGAATTGTCTAACCTCATTTTCAGTAAATTCATTTTTCATCCTGTTTTCAATAATTTTAGCTTCTCTTATTCCGTGATTAAATATTTCTCTGCCTTTATCCGTAATTTGATTTTTTTTTATTATTATATTGTCTCTTGTGTCGGCAATTCTTTTAATAAGTTTTCTATCTTCCATATCATTAAGAATTTTTCCGACGTGGGCTTTGCCTTTGAATAATATTTTTGCAAGTTCGGATTGTGATACTTCGGGGTTTATAACCAATGCAACTAAAATTGCAAACTCATCGGCTGTAATGTCCTTGCTAATATATTTGTATTGGAATTCTCTTCGGAATGATTTGTTAAAATTTGAGGTGTAATCCAATTGATAAGGCAAGTAATTTTCAAGTTTAAAAGCCTCTTTGTCTATATTTTCAATCATACCCGTATCCTTTTCTACCCGTATAATTTGACTATACTATATATGGAGTATAATTGCAAGTTTTTAATTGACAAAGATTTGCAGATTAATTATCATTAGGGTAGAAAATTCTACCTTAAATTTAGAAAAATGGAGAGCAGTATGAAATTTAAATTTACAAGAAAACAAATGGCGATACTTATTGCGCTAATAATTATAGTACCTATTATATATAACAAGGTTGCGGCGTTTGTTATGGGAATGATACAGCGTCAGGCAATGATGATGCCAAAAGAGGTTGTAGTTGATACTCCCCATAATAAAAAAGTTTTCATAACCGCAGAAGCAACAGGAAGGGTTGAGGCTAAATATTCTGTTGATGTTATTGCAAGAGTTTCAGGATTTTTGAATAAGAAATATTTTAAAGAAGGAGATTTTGTTCGCAAAAATCAGCTTTTGTTCCAGATTGATCCAAGAGAATACGAAATTGAAGTTAAAAATTCTCAGGCAACAGTTAACCAGTACAGTGCACTGTTGAAAAACGCACAACAAGAATTAAACCGGGCAAACGCTTTGATTAAGGAGGATTTGATAAGCCATTCTGATGTTGATTCAAGTGTGGCGGCAAGAAACCAGAATAAAGCGTTATATGATGCTGCAAGACAAAAACTTGAATTAGCAAAAGTAAATTTAGGTTATACAAGAATAGTATCACCTATTGACGGAAGAATAGGGAAAGTTAATATTACAGAGGGAAATTATGTTACTTCAACATCGGGTTCATTAGTGAATATTTCAAGTACAGATCCTGTGTATGTATCTTTCAGTTTAAAAAGTGATGATTTTGTAAAACTTTTAAAAGCAAGTGATAAATTTAAGAATGTGCAGGTCAAAGTTCAATTTAACAATGGTCTTTGGTATGAAAAAATTGGGACAATTAATTTTGTAGATAATAAAATTGATCAAAATTCAGGTTCTGTAGAATTAAGAGCCACATTTGAAAATCCTAAGGGTTGGTTGGTGCCAGGTGATTATATGAAAGTTTCTTTAGTTGCACCTGAAGAAGTTTCATATATGACTGTTCCGCAGTCTTGTACAAAAGGGGATCCGATGAGCGGATATTATGTATGGACGGTGGTAGATAATAAATCAGTAAGAAAAGATATCAAAGTGTCTGACAGTGTTAATAACAGCTGGGTTGTAGACGGCGGGTTATCCCCGAATGATCAGGTAATTATTGCCGGTATTCAGAATGTTATTTCTGAAGGGCAGAAGGTTAATATTATTGATGCAGAAACGTATAGAAAAAAGGAAAATGCGGGTAAGGAATAATGAAAAAGATATTTGATAAAGAAAAGTTGTTTTTCTTCATAAGAAAGCCTAGATTTGCACTGGTAATTTCTATCTGTATTGTGATTATGGGTATGATTTCCTTCTCAGGATTAAAACAGGAAAGCTATCCAGATGTTACTCCGCCGCAAATAAGGGTATCAGCATCATATATGGGAGCAAGTGCAGAAGTTATTGAATCTTCTGTTGCAACAGTATTGGAAAATAAGTTAAATGGTGTTGAAAATCTTACATATATGACTTCAACTTCTTATGATGGTTCATATTCATTATCAATGTATTTTAAGGTTGGGTCTGATAAGAACGTTAACCTGATGAATGTTAATAACAGAATTCAACAAGTGCTGACCCAGCTTCCGGAAGATGTTCAGAGAACCGGTGTTACCGCAGTTTCTAGAACATCGGGTTCAGGTGCATTAATTTTGACATTATATCCGGAGTCAGGAAATTGGTCACAATTGGATTTGACAAATTATGGTTCTATATATATAAAAGATGAATTAAAACGTGTAGATGGTGTTGCTGATGTTGAAGTTTACGGTGCCGGGGATTATTCTATGCGAATTTGGCTTGATCCTCAAAAAATGGCAGGATTAAATATTTCAACAAGTGAAGTGAAGGCTGCTATATCTGCTCAAAATACTCAGGTAACTGCGGGAGCTTTAGGGCAAAGACCAACTGATGATGAGCAGGCTCTTCAATTAACTTTGAAAACTAAGGGTAGACTTGCAGATGTTAAAGAATTTGAAGACATTATAATCCGTTCAAATATGGACGGTTCTAATGTGAAAATGAAGGATATCGCAAGAGTTGAATTGGGTGCACAATCTTATTCAAATCTCGGGTTGGTTAATGGTAAACCTTCTGCGGTCGTAGTTATTTCTCAACTTCCTGATGCTAATATTTTGAATTTGGCAAAAGCAGTTCATGCCAAGGTTGATGAATTAAACTCACGTTTAACAAACGGTATTAAAATTTTAACAATTAAAGATGATGCTGAATACATTCAGGAATCAATGCATGAAGTAGAGTTTACAATTTTACTTACAGGTTTAATTGTAGTTCTTATTATTTATTTATTCTTAGGCGATGGTATGGCAACCCTTGTACCTTGTGTAACTATTCCTGTATCATTAATTGGTACATTTATAGCTTTACAAGCCTTTGGAATGTCGATAAACTTGTTATCTTTATTTGCATTGGTTTTGGCAGTGGGGGTTGTTGTTGATGACGCTATTGTTGTTATTGAAAATGTAAAGAGGCATTTGGATGAGGGCAAATCTGCAATCATGGCTACACAAATTACTATGGAAGAAGTTGGGGCTTCTTTAGTCGCAATGGCAATGGTATTGATGGCTGTATTTGTTCCTATCATATTTATGGGTGGTATGACAGGGGTTATGTATAAGCAGTTTGCTGTTTGTATTGCTGTATCAATTGCAATTTCTGCAATTTGTGCATTATCACTATCTCCTGCTATGTGTTCTCATATTTTAGGTCAGAAAAAAAGAGAGCATTCTGATGATGTCAAAAAACACCCTATGCAACTTCATGTAGAACATATTTTAAAAAGAATTTCTGATAAAACTTTAATTTATGTGGAAGCATTTAACAAATTTTTTGACACAGTTGAAAATTTTTATATGGAATATGTAACTAAATATGTTTATGATAAAAAACTTGTTATAATAACTTATATAATTATTGTAGTAATGACATTAGGCGGATTTAAAGTTATTTCCACTGGCTTTATTCCGGATGAAGATCAAGGAGTTTTGATTGCAAGTATTACATTGCCTGACGGTGCATCTTTACCAAGAACAGAGGAAGTGGCCAGAAAGTTTGTTGAGCAGGTAAAACATATTGAAGGTGTTAATGAAGAAAAACTTACTGTTTTCGGTGGGAACGGTGCGGTAAACTCTGCTTTTTCAATTATTTTGCTTGATGATTATGCAGCAAGAAGAATGAACCCTGTTAAATGGGTTGTAAATAAAGTTCAGGGTAAATCTACTGATTTATCTCACGTTGCAATCTTGAATAAAATCAGAAAAATTGCAGGTAATACAAAAGAAGCTTCGATAATTGTGTTTTCACCTCCTGCAATTAACGGTATGAGTATGATGGGTGGTTTTGAATTCCAGATGTTATCTCAAGGTGAATATACTCCTCAGGAAATGGAAGCTTGGGCTAATAAGTTGATTGCAGCTGCAAATGCTGATAAATCGTTATCAAATGTAAATACTACATTCCAGGCAAATGTTCCCCAATATATTGTTGATATTGATTATGCAAAAGCGATGGCACAAAATGTAGATTTGCAAGAATTGTATACAACACTTTCGTCAATGCTTGGGACATATTATGTAAATGACTTTAATAAGTATGGACGTGTATTTAAGGTTCAAATTCAGGCTGATAGCAGATTTAGGAATAAGGCAACTGATTTATCCGGTATATATGTTCAAAATAAAAATGGTGTTCAGGTTCCTGTTTTGTCAATGATTACATTGAGACAAACTGTAGGTACTGCATCAATAACACGTTATAACCTTTACGAATCAGTTCAAATTCAAGGTCAACAGGCGGCAGGTATAAGTTCCGGTCAGGCTATGAGTGCAATGGAAGATGTTGCAAAACGCGTTCTTCCTTCAGATATGACATTTGATTGGTCGGGAACTTCAGCTCAGGAAAGAGAAGCTTCAGGACAAACTCTGTTCATTATTGCGTTTGCTCTTGTGTTTGTATATCTTTTCCTTGTTGCGTTGTATGAAAGTTATACAATCCCGTTTGCCGTACTTTTAATTTCTCCGATTGCAGCCTTGGGTGCGTTAATCTTCCAAATGATGATTAATCAGGCTTTTGATATTTATTCTCAGGTAGGTATGATTACATTGGTTGGTTTAGCAGCAAAACAGTCTATCTTAATTGTAGAGTTTGCAAAAGAAGAGCATGAGAAAAATGGTTTATCTGTAAAAGAGGCGGCTATAAAGGCAGCAAAATTAAGATTTAGGGCAATTATGATGACAGAATTAGCATTTATCATCGGGGTGCTGCCAATGTTGTTTGCGTCAGGTGCAGGTGCTAATTCAAGAATTTCGGTAGGTTCTACTGTATTTGGCGGTATGGTTGCGGCTTGTACTCTAGGTGCTGTGTTGACCCCTGCATTCTATGTAATTGTTCAGGAATTTGTTGACTTATTCCCGAAAAAAGAAATTACAGATAAAGATTTGGAGATATAAGAAATGAAAAAAATTCTAAATGTGATTTTAATAGCTTCTGTGCTTGTACTATCTGCAAATGTGTCTTTAGCTAAAAGATTATCTAAAGAAGAAAAAGCAGCAAAGAAAAATGCTGTACAGATTGTAGAGCCGGAAAAAGAGGTTAAGGTCAATCATAGAAAAGAAATAAAAAAGTTAAGAGCAAATCAGAAAACTAAAGTTAAATCATCTAAAGAAGCTGAGGGAATGTATGAAACCAAGTTTCCCGTAATAAATTCTCAGATAGAATACGCTGATATGAATGGTGAAGTTACATTAAGTGATTGTATTAAGCTTGCAATAACTCACCACCCTGCTATTATGTCAGCTATCAGTAATGCTGAAATTTATAAAACAAGAATAGGGCAGGCCTGGTCAAATTATTTTCCGACAATATCAGCAGGTGTTAGCTATTCCAGAAATGATATGTTTATGACAATGGGCAGTAACTTTGCAAGAATGATGGTTCAAAAATATGATATGTATTATGTTCCAAATATTTCTGCAAATATGTTATTGTTCGATTTTGGTAAAACAAAAGCATTTGCCGATTCTGCAAAGCGCACTTATGAATCAACACGCTATGATGCAGAAACAAGTATTGAAAATGTAATTTATAATGTAAAAGTTGCATATTACAATATGGTTTTTGCTAAAATCCAAAAAACAGTATATGAAGAAACCGTTAAGGATTTTGAACTTCAGTTGAAACAGGCGCAAGCATATTACGATATCGGTAAAAAAGCAAAAATTGATGTAACATATGCTGAATATAACCTCGGTAATGCAAACCTTAATTTAATTAAGGCAAAGAATACACTTGAGTTAGCAGCGGTTCAACTTGCTAATGCTGTTGGTCTTCCTGAACTGGCCGATGTTATTTTGAAAGACGGTCTGAATACAAAAGAATATGATGTTAACTTTGAAGAATTAATTAAAGTTGCAGAAACTTCCCGTCCTTCATTGCTGGCTGCAAAAAAACGTATGGATGCTGCAGAATTAAATATTAGAAGTGCTAAACGCGCATTTACGCCTGATATTAGTGCGTTTGGTACATATCAGTATGGCGGTCGTAAGGTTAATTCTGACTACGGATATTCTGCTGGTGTTCAATTGCAGTATTCTGCTTTGAATTTAATGCTTTTGAAAAAGCAGGTTGACGAGGCTAATGCTACTTATAAAAAATATGTTGCAGATTATGAACAGGAACGCCAAAATGTTTATCTGGATGTTAAAAGTGCTTATATAAATCTTATGAATTCACATGATAGTATTGCGGTATCAAAGTTAGCGCTTCAGCATGCAAAAGAACAACAGTATCAAGCCTTCAGACGGTATCAGGTAGGTTTGGAAGATGCTATTGTATTGAAAGATTCTGAGAATACATATCTTACTGCTCAATTAAATTATTATTCTTCATTACTGCAATATAATATTAATGCCGCAGAATTAGAGCGTGTAATTGGTGCACCTATTAAGGAGACCGATAAGGATTTATAGTATTTCTATATAAATATTTTTTAAAATGAGTCTAAAAATTCTTTAGGCTCTTTTGTTTTGTGCTAAAATATAATTATGCAATTATTGTGGCAAATATATAATAACTGGTGTAAAATTCCGGATAAAATCAGATTTTTATTTGTCGGCGGAGTAAATGCTGCAATATCTTATATTATATTCGCAATTGCACTGTACATTTTGGGTGATAAACATTATCAAGCTTGTGTGATTTTTCAGTGGACGATTTCTTCTGTTTTTTCTTATTTCAATCAGAAGTTTTTTGTTTTCTGTACTCGTGGAAATTATGTTAAAGAGTATTTAAAATGTTGTTCTACCTGGGCTGTGAGTTACTGTTTAAATGTGGTTATTTTAGAACTTTTAGTAAGATTTGCTATTAAAAATGTTTATTTATCGCAATTTATATCTATATTTTTGGTATCAGTTGTAACGTATGTTTTGTTTAAGTACTTTGCTTTTAAAAGAGATAAAAATTAAGTAGCGGTAAATTTTTCACTGCCAGATATATTATTATTTACTTAAAGTTCCAAAAATATCTTTTCAATTTTTCTAATATAGGAAGACTGTCTATGGCTTTTTCTCCAGTGACTGTTGTGATTGAAATTTCATCAGGCTGAGTTGTTCTGGTATATTTAGTATCTGTTGCTCCAAACAGCATGACATATCCTGGTTTGTAGCCTTCCGGTATTTCTATAAATTCACAGAGCTCAGGTAATAATTTAAGACAGATTTGTGCAAATCCGCACCACAAAGTTCCAACACCGAGACTTTGTGCATAGAGCTCAAAGTAACTAAGAGCTATAGTTGGGTCTATATCAGCGCAAGGAGCATTGACAGGTGTTGAAACAACAATCATGTGTGGAGCACCTCTAAAAATTACATCGTGACCGTTCAAAAAGGCGTTTTTATATCCTGCAAATTTTTTGCTTATTAAACTTGTGTTTGTAGACAGCAGAATTTTTTTTATTGTATTATTTGTTCTATTTCTGAATTTGTCCATGATTTCAACATCCTCAATAATTGAAACATGTAATCTGTGGTCATTGCACCCTGTAGGAGAATATTTCAGCATACTTTTTAACATAATAAGAGTTTCTTGCGGAAGGTTTTCGTGTCTAAAGTGTCTGATACTTCTGCGGGATTTAATAAGATTAAGTAATTGCTCAGCTTGTGGATAATTATTGCATAATTCTGAATTATCAGGTATTTTGTCAAGGATAGATAATGCTCCGGTTGGACAAATTGCGAGGCAGTGTTGACAATTGATACACTTGTATTCTTTTTCTGTCGCTATTTGCGGAATTTTATTGTCATTAAGTTTTATAATATTAGCAATACAGTCTTTTTCACAAAGTCCGCAGTGAATACACTTTTCATTATCTATTTTAAAATTCAGATTTTTCATAAATTTTACCTCGTAATACGTATACGAATATCATATCATAAATTTTTTATAAATAAGTTCTTGACAATAAATCTTTAATTGTTATTATATAAATACAGCAACAATTGTCTGGAGGAGTGCCAGAGCGGTTGATTGGAGCGGTCTTGAAAACCGTCGTACGTGCGAGCGTACCGTGGGTTCGAATCCCACCTCCTCCTCCATTTAAAGCCACCTTGAAAGGTGGCTTTTTTAGTTCGTTTTAGCCATATAAACATTTCCGTATATATACATCCCATATCCCCCTTGGGGACTACGTGGGGACTGGGGAGATTTTAAATAATCTTTCAAATCTTAATTTTTAATTAAATTTTTAAGATTTTTGCGAAAAGAGTTGTACAATTAATAATTATAGAATAGAGGAAACGTATGGGGAATTTAACCGAATTAACTTTAAAATTGTTATTTTTATTCTTTCCTGGAGTAATCTATTATGTTATACTACATAAAATCACCTTTAGACCTAAAAAAGACTTCAATTTCTT
>CABUAQ010000060.1 GCA_902489575.1 uncultured bacterium | reverse complement strand
GCTGATAAAGATGAAAAAGAATTGATGAATGATATCTGCTTGCACATTGCTTCTTGTGCTCCATCATTTGTTTCAAGAGAAGAAATTCCTCAATCTGTTATTGACGAAGAAACAAGAATCGAAATGGGTAAAGAAGATTTGTTGAAAAAACCTGAAAATATCAGAGGTAAAATTGTTGAAGGTCGTGTAAATAAACTTATGGCTGAAAGATGCTTGTTAGAACAACCGTTTGTTAAAGATCCTAATCAAACAATTGCTCAATTGATTGAAGGAAAGTTGAAAATTAAAGCTTTCACAAGATTCGAATTAGGTGAAGGTCTTGAAAAACGTCAGGATAACTTTGCAGAAGAAGTAATGAACCAGGTTAGAGGTTAATTATCGTTTTGAATAAATTATACAAAAGCCCCCTTATATTTAAAGGGGGCTTTTGTATTTCGGGTATTCTTCCGGAAGATAGACGTATATCTAGTCCCCCTCTCCGTGAGAATATGGGTTATGGGTATGTAAATATTCTTCTCAACTGTAACAAGTTTCACTTTCTAAAGATATTTATTTGGTAAAAAAAGTATTGCAAAAATACGAGAAATTTTGTATAATGTGTTAATTCAAATATAGAAATGATAAGTAATTAGAAAGGGTGAGTAGTATGAAATTCAATAATAGCTTAAACTTCGGGGGGGGGTAACCTTTTAAAGCCCTTATTTAAAAAGCTTTTTGCAGGTTTTATAAAAGAAAAAGCATTTACTCTGGCAGAAGTTTTAATAACACTTGGTATTATAGGCGTTGTTGCAGCTTTAACGATTCCCGCATTAATGACAGAGATTAATAGTATAAAGTTGAAAACACAATTTAAGGAGGGATATTCTCTTCTTACTCAGGCTGTAAGAATGTATAATGAAGATGAAGAACAATTGTCGTCTGGACCTTTAGTATTGACTGCAAGGGTGTTTGCGAAATATTTTAAAGGTGCCACGATGTGTACCGGAAACCTTGATATTAGTGATACCCATTGTATTTCACGAACAGAAAAAGGGGAAGATGGAAGTATTTCTGTTACAAATAGAGACTATAAATATACTAATTATGCCAGAAATACTGAATATGTCAATACTAGTGCATTCGATGATACTCAATTTTATTTAATGAATAATATGCTAATTATAGTGGATGTGAATTTACGTAATGGGCATCAGCTTATTTCTATCGATGTAAATGGTAAGACGGCTAAGCCAAATGCAGCCGGGCACGATTTGTTTACGTTTGAACTTCAACAATCCGATAAATCTGGGGGGTATGAACTTGTTCCATCTGGAGCACCGAATACTTTTTTTGAGAATAGTGCTTATTGTTCAAGAACGGGCAGCGATAAGTACAATGGGATTGGATGTGCTTACCATGCGTTGCAGAATGAAGATTATTTTAAGAACCTTCCATAAATATTTTATCTAACAGTGAATTGAAAAAATCTGTTTCTTTTGTCGTTATATAGTAGTTTCTCAGAATTTTTTGCTTTTATTTGCTGTCGTAACTTGTGCATTTCATATTTGAGACTTTTTGTATATTTGTTTCTCAAAATCTATCAAGTCTGTATTTATTTACTAAAAATTATTCTTTGAATAAATAATTAAGATATCAGGAGCGAATATTTCGATTGTTTCCATTTGCAGATTTATACAATCTGCAATTACTTTAATATTTTTCCCGTTAAAACAAGATTTACCGGAACTATCTCCTAAAATTTTAGGGGCTGTAAAGTGATAAAGTTTATCCATATACGGTAAAAAACTTCCGTTTAATTCTCCGCCGGCTTCAACTAAAATACTCATTATTTTTAATTCATGTAAAGATGTTAAAATATATTTTATGTCTAGCTTTTCATTTTTTACAGGGGTTGGGATGAAGTTTATGTTAGAAATTTTTGGCGGTGTTAAGTTCTCATTGTAGAATACAAAAATTTCCCCTTGTTTATATATGGTCGCATTTTGAAAATCTGTTTTTAAACTTCTATCTAAAATGATTTTCTTTTTATGTTCCATCATGGGATTATCTGCAATAACTGTAGCGGAAGAGGTTAGTATGGCGTCATATCTTTTTCGAATATTTCTTACTTCATTTCTTGCATTATCTGATGTTATCCATTTAGAATCACCCGTATATGCTGCAATTTTGCCATCAATGGTTGTTGCGGTTTTTAGGGCAACAAATGTTTTATGTTCAGTTTGATTTTTTATAAAGACTTCATTTAGCTTGCGGCATTCTTTTTCTAAAACAGGCCCTATAATTTCTATTCCTGCATCTTTTAATTTTTTTAGTCCGTTGCCTGCAACTATCGGATTCGGGTCTTCCATTCCATAAACTACTGTTTTAATACCTTTTTCAATAATTAAATCGGCACAAGGCGGAGTTTTTCCAAAGTGAGAACACGGTTCAAGGTTTACTATAAGTGTGCAATCTTTAGCTGATTCAAGTTTTGACAGAGCATCTCGTTCTGCGTGATTTTCTCCATATTTTTTGTGGTATCCTGTCGAGATAATTTTTCCATCTGAATTCAGTACCACGCATCCAACCAGCGGATTTGGCGAGGTATCCCCCCGGGCAAGTTCTGCCAATTCTATGCACTTATTCATATGTGTGATGTATTGTTGCATATTTGTATTTTATACTAAATCGTGATAAATTAAAATAGTTGAAATTGTATGCATAAAGATAAGGGGATATTATGGTAGATTTAAAGTATATTGGTCACAGTGCATTTGAAATCAAGAATAATGATAAGGCTGTTTTAATAGATCCTTTAGTTTCTGTTAACGACAAGTACAATTGGCACGACGCTCCTATTACAGATATTTTATTAACTCATGCACACGCCGACCACCTTGGCGAGGCCTTAGAAATTGCAAAAGAAAAAGATATAGATATCACTGCGGTTTTTGAGTTGGCTAATTATTGTAAAGAACAAGGAGTAAAAGCAAAACCTGTTGGTTTAGGGTCGTGGATTAATTTTTCTTGGGGGCGTGCTGTATTTTTACCGGCGTTTCATTCAAGCTCATTACCGGATGGTAGATACGGCGGAGTAGCTGCAAGCATTATGCTTGATGTTGATGGTGTTAGAATTTTTCATGCCGGTGATACTTGTTTGACAGGGGAAATGAAAACAATTAAAGAACTTTATGCCCCGCAGATTGCACTTTTACCTATTGGCGGTAATTATACAATGGATGTTGAGCATGCAGCAATGGCTGCAAAGTGGTTGGGAGTTAGAACAGTAATTCCTATGCATTATGGAACTTTCCCGGAAATTCAAGCCGATTTGGAGAGATTTGCCAATCTTATTGCTTTTGGTAATACTGCGTGTCAAATTCTAAATCCTGCGGAAATTAATTAGTTTATAAAAGAGGTATTATGAATATTTTATTTGTTATAGATAGAGTTGAGTTAAACTATTTTGAGTTTAATGATCTGGTCACTAATTTTTGGATAATAAAAAGTTTTCTGGAGCGTGGGCATCAGGTTAATATAACTACAATTGATATGCTTAAACTCAAATCTTCTATAGCATATACCTCTTGTTATAAATCGTATTTAAAAGATGGTAATATCTTTTTTGATAGGGAAAGTCTTTCAGAAGAACAAGTTGAAAAATTTCAGCTTGTTCTGTTTAGACCTGATCCGCCGGTGGATTTGGATTATATTAATGCAACTTATGTGTTTGATTTTGTTGATCGCAAAAAAACGTTTATTATGAATGAAACTTCAGCTGTCAGAAATTTTAATGAAAAACTTCATGCTGTGTTGTTCAATGATTTAATGCCTAAAAATATTATTACATCTTCAAAGTCTGATATTATTGAATTCTTAAATGAAAATGAAGAAATTATATTAAAACCGCTCAATCAATGTTTTGGCGGTGGAGTAATGTATTTGAAGCGTGGGGATAAGAACACAGCTGTTATTATAAATTCTATGACAAAAGGCGGTAAACAGTTAATTATGGTGCAAAAGTACTTACCGTCTGCTGTATATGGTGATAAACGAGTATTGATTCTTGGTGATGAAATTCTTGATTACTGTGTGCAGAAAACTCCAGGCAATGATGATTTCAAATTCTGTGAGCACAATGATGAGCACGTTAAAAAGGCGGTTTTGTCAAATTCAGAAAAAGAGAATTTCAGGGTTATCGCAGATAAACTAAATAATATGGGTATTTATATGGCAGGTCTTGATGTAATTGATGGTAAAATTATAGAGGTTAACGTTACTAGTCCTTGTTATTTTATACGTGAAATAAATAATCATTTTGGTTGTCATCTTGAAGATAAAATTACGGATTATATAATTTCAAAAGTTGCTCAATCAAATTTTGCAAAAGTATAGCAAATTAATTTATTTTCTGTTTTAAAGCTGATATGCAAATTTTATCCGATCGTTTTTTAAATCCGAATGTAAAAAGCGCAGTTAGTAGAAATCAACCTGTAGTTTCGAAGCAGCAAGCTGTTTTGAAAAAAGATAATTTATCGTTCAAAAATAGTTGCGAATTTTTAAATCTTGCAGAAGATGAAATCAGGAAGCTTGTATCAATTTCGGTTAAAAATCCAGAAAACCTCCTTGGAAGGGGTGGTGAAGCTGCCGTTTACAGAATTGAAGGTACAAAGTACTGTGCGCGGGTGCCGCATAAGGTAAATAAACCTGAATATAAAAGTGATTTCAGGTTGAATTTTGCGCTAACTCCGCGTGATGAAATAAATCACACTATTGCAAAACTTGGTAATGATATTACTATTATGCCTATTATTAACGGGTATAATTTCTTTTCACGGAATGTAACAAAGCATCAGGTTGCCAGTATGATTGATAATATGCCGCAAACAGCGTTTGATGAACTGTTTGATCAACTATATAAGGCGCAACGATTCGGAATGCGTTTTGACAGTTCCTGGAGTAATGTTATTATCAATCCGGAATTAAAATCCATAACTGCTATTGATTTTTATAAAACTCAAAATCCAGGCGGGTTAATTTCAGGCATGAGTTTGGCGTTAAACTATCAAGGAGTAACTTCAGATACTCAATTGAAAAATATTAATCGAAAAGTTCTAACATCATTTATTAAGAGTGTTGAAAAAGGTGAAAATCCTAAGCTTCGCCTGTCAGAGCTTAATGTTGTTGGCTCAATGGTAGATGATATACGATATTCCAGAGTTATAGCAGAATTGTTCAGGCAGATTCAAGATTTAAATAGCTGGAAACATTTTGGCGGGAATATAGCTTCAGAGCTAAATGGGAAGCTGAAAGTTGCGAAATCTCTGATTAAGCAGTTATTCTAGTTTGCTAAGCTCTTGAGAATACTTCAACATCAACATCGTCATAAGTGTTTGTGTTGAAATAAGCACAGGAAGCTACCATTGAAGCATTATCGGTACAATATTTCATCGGTGGTGCAAACACTTTAAATCCGTCATTTTCAAGATTAAATACTTTTTTACGAATTTCTGAATTTGCTGCAACTCCGCCGGCTATTACTACCTGATTGTAGCCGCGTTCAATAACAGCTTTTTTTAATTTTTTTACTAAAGTAGAAGATACGCATTCTTGGAAACTTGCACAGATATCATTAACCGGTAAATCTTTTCCGTCAAAGGATTTAACAAGGCGCAAAACTGCAGTTTTTAACCCGCTAAAGCTGAAATTATATCCATCGACCTTGCCTTCAGGAAGATTGAATGCGTGTGGATTCCCAATTTGAGCAAGTTTATCCAATCTTGGCCCGCCGGGATAAGGAAGTCCGATAAGTCTTGCAACTTTATCATAAGCTTCTCCGACAGCATCGTCAATGGTTTCGCCAATGATTGTTTGTTTAGAATAAGATTCTACATCTATAATTTGAGTGTGTCCGCCGCTGACTAAAAGTGCCATAAATGGCGGTTTTAAATCTGTATCAATGTAATTCCCGCAAAGATGGGCATTAAGGTGGTTAACACCTATAAAAGGTTTATCATATACAAGAGCTAAAGTTTTAGCTGCATTAAGTCCGACAAGTAAACATCCTACCAATCCTGGCCCAACTGTACCGGCAAATGCCGTTATTTGTTCAGGTTTTAATCCTGATTGTTCAAAAGCCTCTTCAACAACAATATTAATTGACTCCAAATGTTCTCGCGCTGCAATTTCAGGGATTACTCCACCGTATTTTTCGTGAGTTTTAATTTGAGAAGCCACAATATTTGCTAAAACTTCCCTTCCGTTTTTTACAATTGCACAGGCTGTTTCATCACAACTGGATTCAATTGCCATAATATAATTATCATAACTGCTGTTAGGTCCGATTTTTACACTCTTTTCGCTAAATAAACTTTTCTTTTCCATAATATTATACTACTACAAATTTGAAAATTTTACTAATGTTCAGACGCTATTTATTTAGCACTTTTTAATACATATCTTGCTGCAGCTGATGCAGGTTCTACTATCTGGTCATGGAATCTTATCGGGTAAATATCTGTCATATGTTGAGCATCATTTTTTACTATACAATTATTTTTACATAGGTGTTTTACTGCTCCTTTTATGAATTGTGAAGTTTTGTAAATGTTAAAAGAGTATATGGCAATTATATACTCTAAAAATACTTTATATAAGTGTAAGCGATAAGCAAACGATAAATTAGATTAAATAAACACGAGACATAAATTATACACTACCTACTACACACTAACCTTCTACACACGAGGAATTGAAAAAGATTCCGAACTCTTTCCAAAAGAAAGGGTTTTTTTTTTGCTTTAAAATAGCAGTGCGAAATTTATGAAAAAATTTCGCACTGTATATATTAAGCGAGTTCTATTATTATTGGCATTACATCTAAATAGCTGTATTTATCCTGCCCAATAAATTTTCCTATTAATATCTTTAAATTTATTTTTTGCTATTTTATTCGAAATATTATTTACAAAGTTTAATTATTTCTTAACTATTTTTTAATTATTGGTTTTAAACGTGTTCAGTGCCCGTGTTTTAAGGATATTACCTATATATCTACCCTCTTGATTAGTTTTTTTTTTAATGTTACTATCTGCATGTTATAGTAGTGAATGTTACACATAAGAAGGAGTAAAATTTATGGTAAATGTAGCAATTAACGGTTTTGGTAGAATCGGCCGTAACACTTTAAGAGCCGCTATCAGAGAAGGTATTTTTGAAAAAATTAATTATGTAGCTATCAACGATCCAGGTTTGAAACCTGAAGATGCTGCAAGAATCTTCAAATATGATTCAGTTATGGGTAAATTTGACGGTACTGTAGAAGCTTATGAAGAAGGTATTATCGTTAACGGTAAAAAAATTAAATTCTTCGCTGAAAAAGATCCGGCTCAATTGCCTTGGAAAGATTTAGGTGTTGAAGTTGTTGTTGAATCAACTGGTTTCTTCACAGATGCTGAGAAAGCTAAAGCTCATATCGCTGCAGGTGCTAAAAAGGTTATTATTTCCGCTCCTGCTACAAACGAAGATAAAACTATCGTTTTGGGCGTAAATGACAAAGAATATGATCCAGCTAAACACAATGTGATTTCTATGGCTTCTTGTACAACAAACTGCTTAGCTCCTGTAGCTAAAGTTATCGATGAAAAATTCGGTATCGTTAAAGGTTTGATGACAACAGTTCACTCTTACACTGGCGACCAAAGAATCTTAGACGCAGGTCACAAAGATCCTCGTCGTGCCAGAGCTGGTGCTTTGAACATTGTTCCTACAAAAACAGGTGCAGCTAAAGCTGTTGCTCTTGTATTACCTCAATTAAAAGGTAAATTGGATGGTTTTGCTATGAGAGTTCCAACTCCAGACGTTTCATTAGTTGACGTTGTATTTGAACTTTCTAAAGACGTTACAGTTGAAGAAGTTAACGCAGCATTAAAAGAAGGCGCTGATGGACATGTTCTTTGCTACACTGAAGAACCGTTAGTATCTTCTGATTATGTTGGTACTTCTCAATCTTCAACTGTTGATGCTCTATTAACTCGTGTAATGGGTGGTAATCAGGTTAAAATCATTTCTTGGTATGATAACGAAATGGGTTATTCTACAAGACTTGCTGAAACTACATTAATGGTTGCTTCTAAATTATAATTTGTGATTAAGAAGAATTATAATAGTTAAAGACACCGCTTCGGATTTATCTGAAGCGGTGTCTTTGTTTATTCTTTAAAATATTTATCCTTACCTGACAACTTTTTTCAACCCTTTCGGTTTATCAACGTTTCTGTGAAGCTTTAGGGCTATTTCAAGTGCTAAAAGTTGGATAATTACTGCGATACAAAAAGTTTTTACTATTGGTTTGTCGCATTCAATGTTTATGTTGTAAGTTGACTTAACTTGATTTGTACGGTTGCCGATAACACAAATTGGCGGATTATAATCTTCTTTTATTGAATTAAGATTTTTTATCGCTGTATAATTCAATGTATCATTTAATATGTAAATAAGAACTGATTTATTGTTGTTTAATACTGCAACATGCCCGTGCATAAATTCGCCAAGTATAGATGATATAACATTAATATAGGAGGTTTCTTTAATTTTTAGCGCTGCTTCTTTTGCAAGTGCGTAAGAATGACCGTCTGCAGTAATTATTATATTTTTATATTTTGATAAAAATTTTGCAAGTTGTTTAATTTTCGGTTGTAATTCGTAAGTTTGTTCTATAAATTTTGGTATGTTTTTTATATCTAAAATATGATCATAGATATCAATACCTTTGTTTTGAGCAAGTTTAAGTGCCAGTATTGTAGAACATAAAAGCTGCGAAAGGAAAGACTTTGTAGCTGCGATACTTTTTTCTTCTCCAGCATGGCAGGCTATTTTGTAATCAGAAGAATTCCAGATGGTTGAGTTTTCTTTGTTTGTTATACAAAGAGTTTTTACTCTGAATTCTTTTGCTTTTTCGAGAGCTCTGTTTGTATCAGTAGTTTCACCTGATTGTGTTATAAATATATATAATACCCCATTTTGCGTTGCAATTGTTTCTTCCAACAAGAACTCGCTTGAGTAAACTGCGCTTGCTTCAATTTTTGATATTGAGCCAAATAATTCGGCAGCATATCTGGCACAATGGTAGGAGGAGCCGCTTGCAACAATAATTATACGGTTAATATCTGAAGGAATTGTAAGATTTATTTCATTATCTTTTGTTATGTATGCATCTAAAATTGTCTGAGTAATTTTAGATTGTTCAAATATTTCTAATTCCATGCAGGATTTTCTAGATTTCGATAAATTGAAAAACATATTTAATTCCTCTTTATTTGTAAAAAGGCTACAGCACAAAACTATAGCCTTTCTATTATAAAATTAACCAATAATTCCTCTGAGTAATTCGTTAACTGTTTTAGGATTAGCTCTGCCTTTTGTTTCTTTCATAACTTGACCTACGAAAAATCCGAGAAGGTTTGTTTTACCGTTTTTGTATGCTTCAACTTCGTTTGGGTGAGCGTCAACTACTTTTTGAACAAGTTCTTTGATTGCACCTTCATCAGAAATTTGGCTCAAGCCTTTTTTCTCAACTATTGCAGAAGCGTTTTCCCCTTTAGTAATCATATCTTCGATAAGAATTTGTTTACCGATGTTATTTGAAATAGTTCCTTTTTCAATCAAACTGATAAGTTCAGCAAGATTTTCAGGTGAAAGTTTTGTTTCATTAATTTCCATGTGATTTTCTTTTAAATAAGCTGCAATTTCGCCCATAATAAAGTTAACTGCAGTTTTAGGATTAGCACCAAGTTCAAGAACTTTATCAAAGAATAACGCCAGTCCCATTTGTTCAACAATGACATTCGCATCATATTCGCTAAGCCCGAGACTTTGATATCTTTCGCGTTTTTTTGCCGGAAGTTCAGGCATTTGGGCTCTGATTTTTTCAACCCATTCTCTTGATATTTCAAGCGGTCTTAAATCAGGTTCCGGAAAGTACCTATAATCGTGAGCATCTTCCTTTCCTCTCATTGAACGTGTTTCCCGAGAATTGTCATCCCACAGTCGCGTTTCTTGAACGACTTTTCCGCCTTCTTCTACGATATCAATTTGTCGGTCTATTTCGTATTCAATAGCTCTTTGAAGTGCAGAGAAAGAGTTTACGTTTTTGATTTCGGCACGGGTGCCAAATTCTTTAGAACCTTTAGGCATAATTGAGATGTTTGCATCACATCTCATTGAACCTTCTTCTAAGTTCCCATCGCAAACTCCGATGTAACGAACAATGTTTCTAAGTTCTTCCATGTAACTTCTTGCTTCTTCAGAACTTCTCATATCCGGTTCTGAAACGATTTCAAGAAGCGGAGTACCTGCTCTGTTTAAGTCAACTAAAGAATAGCTTGACCCAGCAAGACCGTCAGCACCTGCGTGAACAAGTTTTCCTGCATCTTCTTCTAAGTGAGCACGAGTAATCCCAATTCTTTTCCCATTAATATCCAAATATCCGTTTAAACAAATCGGTTCATCATATTGTGAAATCTGGTAACCTTTAGGTAGGTCTGGATAAAAATATTGTTTTCTGTCAAATTTACAGCGAGCAGGAATTTCACAGTTTAGTGCAAGTCCTGTTAATATACCCATGTTAACAGCTTCTTTATTTAGTACAGGTAAAACTCCTGGCATTCCAAGCGTGATAGGACTTGTAAGACTATTTGGTTCTTGACCGAATTCATTTTTATCAGGTGCAAAAATCTTTGATTTTGTTTTCAACTGTGCGTGAACTTCCAAGCCTATAACGACTTCATATTTGTCTCTTAATTCTTTATCCATTATATATCTCCTTATTTGTGTCTATTTTATCACAAAGCGACAAATATTGCTAACATAAATGATAAACTGGCAAAAAAATTTTTTACGTGTTTTACTATGAAGGTACAATATAGGAGAAAACGCATGCAAGTACAAAATGTAGGTTCATACCAAAATAATTATTCTCAAAAATGCAACCCGAATTTTACCTCGATTAAAAGTGTTAGGTGCGAGGGGTTATATAAAAAATACCCTGAGATGGCTAAACCACTGGTGGATGCATTTAAGGAAAATCCAAAAGCAATGGAGTTTTGTGAAAAATACGATGTTAATATTGTTTTTTATGCAATGAAACAAATGCTAGATTCTGTTGAAAGTTCTATTCATATTTTCTATGATAATATATCTAAATCCAAAGCTAGAAAGTTCTTTGATAAACTAATCGGAAATGCTGATGACAAAGTTGTTTTACATGCTTGGGGAAATAAATATTCAATTCCGGGCAGTCTTGAAGCAAGTACTAACGAGTTAATAGAACATATATCTCCTGAAAGAGAAGTTAACGGACGTTTCTTCGGTGGTATACTGGATTCTCATCTTAAATCTGCAGATGAAAAGATGCAAAAAGTCATAGATGATAAATCTAAAAAGGCTTTGGCTAGATATGTGCAAGCGCAGGCAGCTAAAGCTTCCCGAAGTAAATTTAAATCTGACAGCTCTAAATTGCAAAAATCAATAGATGAGCTGATGGATAAAGGTTCATAGCTTAAAATTTATCTAATATTATAAAATATTATTACCCAAAGGTCAGATTTATAAATCTGACCTTTGGGTAATAATATGTATTTATCTTGAGTAAATTTCGTGTTTTGAAGGTATTATGCCGGGTTCTCTATATGTTTTAATATAGTCAATTGCTTCTTGTGGCGTTTGTGCGACAAAATATAGCTGTGAGGCTATTTTATTTGCGAATTTTTCATTGATAATTATTTCAAAAAAATCCAAAAGCTTATTGTAAAAATTGTTAGTGTTTAAAATCACAATGGGTTTTTTATTGTAGCCGAGTTGCTTTTGTACAATCATTTCAGTAAGTTCTTCTAATGTTCCCAGTCCGCCTGGTAATGCAATTACGGCATCTGAAATTTCGTCCATTTTCGCTTTTCTGTCACGCATTCCTTCTGCCATAAAAAATTCATCGCAATTATCTGTTTTGCACCCCATATCAGCAAGACGTTTAGGCATAATACCAATAACTTTACCTTTATTTGCTTGGACTTGTGATGCACACTCCCACATTAGTCCCAGAGTGCTTCCGCCGTACACTATATCGTATCCGTTTTGCCCCAGCAGTTTGCCAAGTGTTTTAGCGTCTGTATAGTAAATTTCATCAAGGTAATTGCTGGAAGATGCAAATACACAAATTTTTTT
>CABUAQ010000059.1 GCA_902489575.1 uncultured bacterium | reverse complement strand
GTTACAGCAACATCTAAAGTAACTGGTAAGAAGGCAGTTGTAACAGTAACAGTTAAGAAGGCTACAACACCAGCAACAGCAACACCTGAAGTAACAGCTACAGTACCAGTTACAACAGCAGCCGTTACAGCTACTCCAGAAGCAACAGCTACAGCACCAGTTACAACAGCAGCCGTTACAGCTACTCCTGAAGTAACACCAGCTACAACAGCAGCCGTTACAGCTACTCCTGAGGTAACACCAGTTACAACAGCGGCTGTTACAGCTACTCCTGAGGTAACACCAGTTACAACAGCAGCCGTTACAGCTACTCCAGAAGTAACAGCTACACCGGAAGTTGCTTCCGCAACAGCTATTACAGGTGCAGCAGTTGGTGCAAGTAAGCTTCAGGTTACATTTGACCAGCCAGTTGTAGCAGGAAACACAGTATTTACAGTTAAAGTTGGAAATACTGAAAAAACTGTTTCATCTAAGGCTTGGACAGATAAAAAGACTGTAGTATTAACAATGAATGAGAAACTTACAGCAAACACTTATAGCATTACAGTTAGTGGTGCAGCAAAGAGTGATTTAGCAACAACTGTAGTAGCTCAAAATGAAACAGCTACAAAATTGTCTATTGATGAGAGCAAGTTAGCTATCGCAAGTGGAAAAGGTACATTGGCAGTTTCAGTAAGAAATCAATACAACGAAAAGATGGCAGTTACTGGAATTATAGCAAATGTTTATAATGTAACACAAGGTGTTGATGACACCATTACTGTAGAACAGAAAGCTGCTAATAAATTAGACATAACAGGAACAAACACAAAAATTGGAGATGTTTTGCGTATTACAATTCAATATGGAGCATTAGATGTTGTAAGCCAGACAGTTGAAGTTGTTACTGGAAAGCAAGCAGCAGATGTTTCTTTTGGAATATTTGAAAAAACATCTAATACAAACGAAACTTTGTTAAACGACGGAGACACATTCAAATTGCCAATCAATATTAAGGATCAATATGGAGAAGCAATGACATTTTCAGTAGACGGTGCAATATTTAGCGAGGATAGTAATAACGCTGCAGATGGTAAAAAAATCACGTTAGCGAATGGTGCTATTATTACAACCAGTGATGCAGATGTAGTTAGTTTAAAGAGTACAGATGTTACTGTAGATGCAACAACTGGCATTCCAACATTTAAAGCAACGTATAAAGGAGATGCGGGTTCTAATGTTGCAAAAGCAGCAACAATTACTGTATTAACACCAAGTACAGGTAAAAGTGTATCTTATGTTGTAAAAACAAATGCAACAAGAACAGCAGCAAAAATTACTGGATTTAGTAAAACTGGTAACAAATTAGCAACAGAAAAAACATTGACACAAAATGAAACTCCATTAACAATTACCGCAGCTGACTTTACATATGAGGATCAGTACGGTGTTGCATATACATTAAAAACTAATGAAGTTCCAGCAGTTGTATTAAAAGATACAAAATATGATGCAACTGAAGATGGTAGCACTACTCCATATACTTATGCTAAATCAGGTGCAATTGTATTAAAAGAAGGTAATACAAACAAAGATACTTTTACATTAAGTAGTGATGCGGATAAAGCCGCTACTATAAATGCTGTAGTTGAAGGAACTGAAAATGTTACATTTACTTTCGGTGGAACAACATTGACAACAACATTTAATGTTAATGCAGCTGTAACAGCTGTAGTAGCAACTAAGGAAAATAAAACACAGTATACTGCTGGTGATGAAGTAGTTGTTACACTGACTGCACAAAAAACGGGTGCTAATAGCGAAAACACAACCAACGCTGCATTCAACAAGACTGAATATGTAACATTTAAAACAGTTGATGGTACTAATAGCGATGCAGTTGTAAAAACATATAATCGTGCAGTACAATTTGTAAATGGTGTTGCAACTGTTAAAATTCCATTGACAAAAACTGAGGAAACCAAAATTACAATTGGTAATATTGCTGATAAGGCTGTTACACTTGACGCTACATTTACAGTAGCTGCTGCAAAATTCTCTACATATGCAGCTAAATTAAGTAGTGGTAATGTTGTTTTAACTCCAGTAGATGCATATGGAAACGCAACAACTACAACTGTTACAAGTAAATTAGTTAAAGTTACCGCTGTTAAGGCAAACGGTGATGCTGTTAAAGTTGAAGGACTTGACGAAAATAACGAGGTTATTGCAACTGTTGAAAGTGATGGTACCGTAACATTAGGTGTAACTGGAATTTCAGCAACTGATAAAGTTACAGTTACAATTGACGGAACATCTTATACTGCTACTGTTGCAGCTAACAGCTAATAGACAGTAATAGATGTACTAAAAAAGTACACAAGCGTAATAAACCTATAGAAAAGCTAAGGGTTATGAAATCCTTAGCTTTTCTTGTAATTTTTTTTAGTCAATGTTGCCCTTTCGCTTTATATTTACATGAATTCGGAGGGCAATACTACTTGAGAGATTATTTGCTAATTTCTCACATTTTTAACAGGAAATAGGGATTGAAAAATGAAAAGAAAACTATATTTAACCATATTATTAACCAGTTTGTGTCTCTTATTTGTGGCTTGCGGTGTCAAAAAGGTTGACTATACATCCTTTGAACGGACAACCAGCCAAAAAGATATGGCACAGACCATCGGCAGCGAGCCAAATGAAACCAAAAAAACAGAGGACGGTGGAATTACCTATACATATAAAAAAAGCGTATATGACCGTTATACGGGGTCTATGAGTTATCAATATTACGACGATATGCTTTATTACTCAAAATGGACGCATATAGAAAAGAAAGAGAAAAAAGCAGAAAAGGTATATGAAAATATCTGCACTGCCTTAAAAAAGCAATATGGAAATGGAAGCGAGGATAAAACAAACCATACTACTACCTTTGAGGAGGAGAATAAATATATCATTGCCGCTTACGCATTGCAGGATCAGAAATATGCGGTGTGTATTACGGAAATGATGAAATAGGAGGGAAATATGTTTTTGAACAACCGTTGTTATTTCACAAGCCCTTAGAATCATGCTATAATGGACATAATACGAAAGACAGGACTAAAATAACGGAAACGGGGAGGCGAAAACATGAAAGAATTTAATACTACAGCTATCTGTATACCAGAGTTGCACTATATGGTTGATACAACGGAAAAAATAAGACAGATTGAGAAATTAATTGCACATGGCGACTATTTTACGATTAACCGCGCTAGGCAATATGGCAAGACTACTACGATTTCTACATTATTTCGCAAATTGCAGCATCAATATTTAATGGTTCGCATGAGTTTTGAAGGGGTTGGTGATACCTTTTTTAAAAGTGATTATTTATTTGTGTGGAATTTTATCAAAAAAATGGGAAAAAGCTTAAAAAAAGCAAATGCCACTCAGGAGCTAATAGAAACTTGGGAAAACATAGAAGATTTTTCTAAAGAGGAGGATGCTATTGCATATCTTGGAGATAAGATTACAACTCTATGCGAAATAGCAGATAAAGAAATTGTGTTAATCATTGATGAAGTGGACAAAAGCTCTGATAATCAGGTTTTTCTTCATTTTTTGGGAATGTTACGCAATAAATATCTGGATTATAGAGCGGATGGAGATGCGACATTTAAAAGTGTCATTTTAGCAGGTGTATATGATATAAAAAATATGAAACTGAAACTCCGTCCAGATGAGGAAAAAAAGTATAACAGTCCTTGGAATATTGCAGTGGATTTTGAGGTAGATATGAGCTTTTCCCCACAGGAAATTTCCACCATGTTGCAGGAATATGAACAGGATCATCACACAGGCATGGATATTGTAGCAATGTCTGAAGAAATCTATAAATATACAAACGGTTATCCCTATTTGGTTAGTTGGTTATGTAAATGGATGGATCAAAATACACCAACCGAATGGGGCAGGCATTCCGTTCAACTTGCAATTAAAGGTATTTTAAATAGTAGAAACAATACACTTTTTGATAGCTTGCGCAATAATATTGAAAACAATGCACAATTGAAGGATTTAGTATTCCGAATCCTTTATGATGGCGAAGAATTTATGTATAACCACGCTAATCCTATAATAGAATTAGGTGAAATGTTTGGGATATTTGCTAACCGAAATGATTATGTGGCGATTTCAAATAAAATATTTGAAATCTATCTGTATAATTACAGTATAAGCGTGATGCAACTGCAAAAGGAGAATCCTCTCTCTAATACAACAAAGGATATTTTAGAAGTTGTAGTATAAAACAAAAGCCATTATCCCAAGCGTAAACACCAGCTTGGATAATGGCTTTTCTCTTACCGAAACTACTTAAAACCTCATACTCATTGGTTCTATTTATAACTTAAATATATGTACATTTTCCTTTAAGTTGTCGGATACAGTTTTTAATTGATTTGCATTTTCTGAAACCTTTTGTATCTTTGTATTCATTTCTGTGGTAGAAGCACTGGTTTCTTCTGTGCTTGCCGCATAGCGTTCTGAAACATCTGAGATATTTCGTACTCGGTCAACGACTTGTTCTCTTGCTTTATCCAGTTCCTCACTGTTTTGCGCAATACGTCCAATTTCTTTACGGGAGGCATTGATATCTTCCGCCACTATATCAAATACATTTTTGGTATCTTGCAACATCTGATTCTGTTTATTCATGACTTCTTTCACATGTTCCATTGTAATTACTGCATTTTCAGAATCTTTCAGTAATACAGTAATGGATTCTCCAATCTGCTGTGCCGATTCGTTAGACTGTTCAGCCAATTTCTGAATCTGGGATGCAACAACTGCAAATCCTCGTCCCTGTTCTCCTGCTCTGGCAGCTTCAATGCTGGCATTTAAGGATAGGAGGTTCGTTTCTTCGGCTATGGTAGTAATAAGGTTAATTGCCTCTTCAATGCGCTGTGCAGACTCGTTTGTCGTATCTGTCTGCTGTGAAATCACCTGAATCGACTGTTTTACCTCTGTATTGATGTCCTCTAATTCCTGCAAGGTATTTTTGGCACGAAGGCTGTTCTTTTCCATATGATTTGCCACCGTATGTATTTTTTCAATATTATCATTGGTTTCCTGGATTCTCTCACCCATGAAAATAACATCATTATTCATAAGCTGTGCATCCGCTGCCTGAGAGGTCGCTCCATCTGCAATTTCTGCTACGGCCTGTTCGATTTGTTCCAGCGTATCTTTTGTCCGCATCAGTTCGTTATCCATAATCTGTGCGGATTTTTGTACCACGTTACTTTCTGATGAGATATTACCGACAATCTCAGATAACTTTTGCTGTAAATTTACAACGCTTCGTACAAGTTCCCCAGTTTCATCTGTAGACTTGGTATATTTGGTATCAATCGGATTAGTCAAATTGCCATCTGCAATCTCTCCCAAATTTTTTACACCGTATGCAATACGCCCTGTAATTTGTCCAGAGAGTATCCAACTACAAATGGCTGAAAGAATTACTAATATGAGCATAATCAATGCAATAACTGCCATAATATCTGTAACCATTTTACGGATGGTAGCACTTTGCATACCCGCAAATACCATACCTACTGGTTCATCCGAATTGTCATCATAATAAGGGATATAAATACCGTAGTATTTTTGACCTAAAATAGAAATGTTTTTAAAAAAGCCTTCTTCTCCCTTTTTCAAAACTACATCTGTTACCTTCGGGTCTGCTTTATTGCCTGTTGTATCGTTTGAAGAACCTTGCAATGTAGTAATGCATCTGGTGTTTCCGTAAAAAATAGAAGTTTCTATTTTATTATTCTTTTTAATGGTATCAATCAATTCAGTATCTTCTGAAATATTATAATGATCTCCATTCCACAAGTTTCCGTCCTGATCCAGTCGATAACTGTTACCCTCTGATAAAGATATATTACCTCGCTCCATAACCGCTACATCATAGAGATTGTTTTTCACCAATGTTTCCAAATGCCCGCTAATGCGAAAGTCCATTATAATAGCAATAATAATAGTTGCTAAAAGTAATGGTAGCATTGACATAGCCCAAAATTTTCCCTTTAATTTTAACTTCATAAATATTCCCCCTTCTGTTATCTTAGGTAGCCCCAAAACTTACTTCTATTATAATACTTTATAGGAAAAAATTCTATTAATTTGTTGTATGAGAGAAAATTTACACATTAAAAAAAAGACCTACCACACTAGAGGCTGTGTAGTAGGTTAGGGAGTAGTTTGCTTTGTTTATCTATAAATTGTATCGCTGACAAAATTCCTTTGCAGTGATAATATCAATATCCTCATAATTTTTTAGAACAAGTAAATCTGCATCACCGCTGACAACGTACAATGCCTTTGCATCTTTGGCACATCCTAAAAATTTATTATCATCAGGATCTCGACAAATGTCTACAATGGATTTTGTTTCAATCAATTCCAAATTTTGAAGGACAGGAGTTAGAATCGTTGCATTCAAATGTCCCTGCTTTTTCTGGAGCATTCTTTCCACAATTTCTTCATATTCATCAATGATTTCTGTAGTTGCACATGCCGTAATTTCATTTGCAACAATGGCTCTCAACACTTTTTGAGGAAAGCCACCAAAAAAGATTCCTGAAATCATAACATTTGTATCTACAACAATTTTCATAGGCGTTTACTCTTTCTTGTCTCTTTAATAATATCATTTACATCACTTTCAACATAACCGACATCCTTAGCCCATTCCTGTGCCTCATTCAATGCCTGTTCGAATTCATCTAACTTTGGTATTTTTAAAACTTTTAACATGATAACATCACCTGATGTATAGGCTACTAATTTATCACCAGCATCAATATCTAAATCTCTGCGCATACTAACAGGGATTGCAATCTGACCTTTTGTAGAAACTGTCACAACTTGTGCATTCATAAATAACACCTCTTTCATTGTAAGATTTTCTTACTTATATAGTATCATAAATTTTCAAAAAAGCCAATAATCCATCTTAACAATTAGAACACTGCCTAAATTCTATTTTTCTCAATTCTTACCTTTATTAAACAGGGAAATAAACTTTGCCACAAGGCAGAAATGGTATCCAAAAGGGGTTTTATGAAACAGCAAAGAAAATAGAATAATATGAAACAAGCAGAAAGATGTGGAAAATTTTCCGCGCTTTCTGCCTGTTTGATCTCAAATTCTCTTATTGCGATATAACCATTATTTTTTTTGATCATTTACCATTGCCATAATATTCATGGCAGGTAGTACAATAGGATTCATCCCTGGTTGAGTTGTGATAATAGAAATATAACTTCTTATGTACGGAAACATAATAGCTATTGTATTCTTCTCTAGAATGTCCATATTTTCCTGCTTTGTATTGAAAATAGCTCTACCCTTTACATTGACATAGATTTTTTCATCTTCATCAGATACAGTCGTAATTAGTATAACTTCAAAAAGACCATCACTAAGTTTGTTGAGGCTACGTTCAACTTGAACGCCTAATTCTAATCCATCCAATGGCTCATCTTTTTTTCTAAAAGAACTTTCAACAATTTCTATTTTCTCTAATACAAGAGGACTTTCATATTTAGATTTTACTTCCATATTCTTCTCCTAACACGCTATAGCATAATCATCGTTTAAATAGAATTCTGGAGCTACTGCTTTTGTATTGGTTTTACTGCATGAATATCCAACATATGTCTGATATGATGAAAAAATACGATTTAGATCATCATCCGTAATTGGATGTAGTTCTATTCCTTCCTTAATCATAGGGCTAGTGGCTGTTTCGCTTAATTCAACATCATATTTCTCACATAATGAAAGAAATAAATCTTTATCAAACATCATATCACTTCCTCCTCCTCATTATACACTAACTTAGTCGATTTAATACATTCCTTCTTAGAAACACATATTTGTCTTTCCTTAAACTTAATGCCTATATTATTCATTATTTTACGTTGTATCATTTTATCAGTTTCACTTCTTTTAGTTGTGTAACCTGCAAATTCCTTCTGAAAAGTACCAATAATAACGGATAACTTATTTTGCTGTTTATAATAATCGAATAGAACAGCTCTGAGTTTGTAATCCTCAAATATTGGCATCCTACCAGGACAATTAGTTTTGACATCTTCCATAATTTTTAATACTTCGGTCATAAACTTATCTAGTTGTTTATTGTCATCCAAATCAAGTACTTCTTCACTTTCGGCTTCTATAATTGATTTAAAAATAATTGCTCCACAATTATCATTATGACAAGATGTTGTCTTTGCCCACCACATTGCTTTTTCATAATCATCGAAAAAGTATACTCCTTGTCCAAGCCAATGATCAGTACGATACTCGCATTCGTCTGGGTCTAATCCGATTTCCTCTATGTTGGATCGGTATTTTGAGCAGGTCCCATGATATCCAATTTCGTTCATTTTTCACTCTTTCTCAATAGTAGTAATACACTAATTTATAATCAAAACTGTATAAATATACAAAATAAGTATACCACATAATCTATATGAATTCAAATATTTTTTGTAGGCGTAGTCAAGCATTGCACGATTCTTTACCTTATTTTTCTATAAATTGTACCGTTGACAAAACTCCTTTGCCGTAATAGTATCAATATCCCTATATTCATCAATAATTTCTGTAGTTGCACATGCCGTAATTTCTGTTTGCAACAATGGCTCTCAACACTTTTGATGGAAGCCACAAAAAAAGATTCCAAAATCATAACCTCTGCTCCATTTGCATTTTAGTATATTCGTTTTACATTTCATTTCTATTTTCCCTCATTTGCAGAAATGATTTCTGTCAGTGTAACAACAGTAGTATCTTCATTTGTAATACATGTCAAAGCAATGCTGTTTGTTCCCTCATTCCAATTACACATATACACGCCCTCTGATTGCGTATCTTTTCCAGTGCCATACTTTTTCTGCTTTTCATCTACAATTTTATCATAAACCTCCTTTGCCTTTGAAGCATCTTCATTTTTATATTCCCATTTTGAAAACTGCATCTTATCATCCGAAAAGCAATAGGTGCTTGTACCTTTATAACCTAAATACGGACAATCCTCATAAGTAATAAATTCATTACCGTTTTTATCTGTCGTTTCCTTTGCCGGGTCTTTTCCTAGAGATTGCTTTATTTCCTGTATGCTTGAACCACTTTTCACGTCACTATAGGTATATGTCTTTCCGCATGAACTCAACAAAGCTATGCTAAAGCATAACACGAACAGTAGTATTTTTTTCAAATTATTCACCTCAATCTATATTCTATAATATTGGGGGCAAAAAGTATTTTGCCCCCAATATACACTTACACTTAAAATCAGAAAAGAGTATTGCAAAGAAATACTTTCCCCGCAATACTCTTATTCATTTTCATGCCTATTTTTCGACAATCCTCAAAAATCCTCAAAAATCCTCAAAATCATCCACCCACATTTAAAGAAGCTCATGGGCCTTCAGACCTTTCAAATTTGATATTATTCGAAAGTTAAGCTAAAGTTTACATCAGTAGTAAAGTTACGTGTATTTGCCGCTGTCCTCTGTTCAATTACCAATGAACTTCCATTAGTACTAGCTTTGTAAGTTGTACTAAATTTTGTATCTTTATTTAATGCAGCAGCAATATTCTCAGCAATTTTTGCAGCAGTATCTGCACTAGCAACTCCAACTGTTACATCTGCAGAAAGTAACTTAGATTTAACTGTTGCAGTACCAGCAACATTATTTGTTACAATAGCAGTTGTGTATGAAGCTTTTTTACCCTCTACAGGAGCTGCACCAGATGTTGTGTTTGTATAGCTAATCTTATCTTCAGCTGGAGTACTAGCAATTGTTGTTCCAGTCATGTTTGTTTCTGTTAAATCTACATCAGCAGCTTTTTCTTTTGCTGTAAATGTAATTACAGCTTCCTCTGCTTTAGCAGTCCAATCTTTATTGTCTGTAAATTTCTCTGCAATAGCAGCTGCAACTTCGCCAGCACTACTCTTTCCTTCAATTCCGCTTACACCTACACCTAAAATCTTATCATCTGAAGCTGTTCCCTTAACATTTGTACCTACTGTAACTTTAACTACCTGATTTTCACCTTCAACGGCAATAACGCCTTCAACAACAGTTGGCTCGCCTGCTGCAACACCAGCAACAACCTTGATTGTTAAGTTTCCAGATAAAGTAACTGTAAATGTATTACCCTTACCGTCTTCTACGTCAACAGATTTTAATACAATAGTACCATCATTCTTTACCTCACCCTCAGGAGTAATTGCTGTCTTATCCGTTGTTACAAAGTCTAAATTCTTTAATGTGCAACCATCAGCAACACTTAACACTTTTGCTGCCTGTAATGCTGCTGCTAATGCATCTTTGCTTGTAATATTTGTTGCTGCAGTCTTTGTAATTGTTGCAGATTGTTTTGCAACGATTACAGCAGGTGCCTTACGTGTATCAATCGTGTTGAACTGGAATGTTTTCACTTCCATGTTACCAACTTTTACAGTAACGGTGTATGTTTTATTTGCTGCAATACCCTTAGTACCAATCTTAATTGTAGCTGTATTAGCTGCTACACCTGCTGCAATAACTTCGTCTGTACCAGATTTAACTGTATATGTAAAGTTTGCAGGGTCGCCAGCTATCTTACCATCCTTATCAACCGGATTAACTGTAAATGTCATTTCATCAGCCTGATAGTTACTATCTGTTGAAGTGCTTGATGTATTCTTATCCAATGTAGGTTTAATTCCAGTTACGTCATATCCTACAACTGTTCCAAGAGCAACTAAAGAAACTGCAATATTCTGCTTAAATGTACCATTAGAAACTTCAATTACAGCTGTTCCTGTCTTATCTGCTGCTTTTGCTGTTACACTTAAATTTCCGTCTGTTGCAAGAGTATCTGTATTAATTGTTACCAAATCTGCACCTGCCTTAACAGTAGCAGTTAAACCTGTATAACTTGCTTTTCCATATTGATCTTCTAATTTAACATTTGTTGTAGCTGTTTTATTAGTTAATCCTGGATAAATTGTAAGTGCATTATCTTTTACAACAATCTTTTGAACTGTAGACTTAGCAACAACAGAAATCATAATTGTCTGAGTAAATGTTCCATTTGTAATCTTAACTGGTGCTGTACCCACTTTGATTGGTGTAATCGCACCTGTTGTTTTATCTACAACTGCAACGGATGTATCAAGAGATTCATAAGTAGTATCTCCTGTAAAGTCATTTTGGAATTGATCTTTTAACTGTACAAATAATTTTGCATTCATCTGGTCTTCTAATACGTTTAAATCCTGCTTGTAATCTGTAGCAGCAAAGTTAGGCTGTGTAATAGCTGTTGTATAATTTGCTAAAGTCTTTGCAACCTTTGCCTCTGCACGAACAGTAAACTGATTAGATGTTACTGTTGTAACATTTGTACCATTTGTAACTGTACATGTAATTTTAACAAATGCTGTAGCTTTGTCTGCTAAAGTAATCTTTCCATCTGCAATTGCATCTTGTTTGTCAGATGTGAATGAAACACTTGTAGCATCTGTAATATCTAATCCATTTGCATCTAATACAGTATACTTTAATGCTGTAGCATCATTAGCTGGAATTGTCTGGTCTGCTACTACGATCTTAGAAGCAACACCCTGTGTATATCCAACATTCATAGCAAATGTCTTTCCTTCGATAGTAAGAGATACGTTGTATGTCTTTCCTGATACTAAGTTATCATAAAATTCAACAACTAAAATCTTATCATTTTTTGCATCTGCTGTTACAGATTTTACGAATCTTCTTTCAGAATTTTCTGTTACAACTACATCGTCAGCCTTGATAGCAGAAGCTGTTACTGTCTTATTAAATTCAACAGCAATCTTGTTTGTGCTAATAGCGGATGCTGTTACTGCTGCTAATGTAACTGTTTCTGGTGTTGCTGTTGGTGTTGCAACTGGTGTTCCTGTAACTGTAGGAGTAGTTGTTGCTCCGCCTGTTGCTACTGGAGTTGCTGTTACATCAGGATTTGTTGTTGCTCCGCCTGTTGCTACTGGTGTTGCTGTTACGTCAGGAGCGGTTGTTGCTCCGCCTGTTGCTATTGGAGTAGCTGTTACGTCAGGAGTAGTTGTTGCTCCGCCTGTTGCTACTGGTGTTTCTGTAACTACTGGAGTTGCTGTTGTTACAGGTGTAGCATTCTTTACAGTAACCTTTACGGTTGCTTTCTTTCCTGTAATTTTAGAAGTAGCTGTAAT
>CABUAQ010000058.1 GCA_902489575.1 uncultured bacterium | reverse complement strand
AGATTAAGTAAAGGAATTATTATGCTAACCGGAAATGAAATTAGAAAATTATATTTAGATTATTTTAAAAATAAACACCAGCACACTATTGTAGAAAGTTCAAGTTTGGTGCCAGACAATCCTACAGTTTTGTTAACAACTGCAGGTATGCTTCAATTTTTACCCATCTTTCTCGATATCCAACCTTGTCCTTATGACCCTGCAAGGGCTGCTTCATGTCAAAAATGTGCAAGAGCCGGCGGTAAGGATTCTGATATTGAAAACGTTGGAAGAACTCCGCGTCACCATACATTTTTTGAAATGTTGGGTAATTTTTCTTTTGGTGATTATTATAAAAAAGAGATTATTCCCTGGGCTTGGGAATTTGTAACTGAGGTTTTAAAACTTGATAAAGACAGACTTTGGATTACCATCTTTGAAACTGATGATGAAGCTTTTGATATTTGGAGAAGTGTTGGAGTTCCTGCTGATCGTATTAAGCGAAAAGGTAAAAAAGATAATTTCTGGGGACCTCCAGGGGCATCAGGCTCTTGCGGACCTTGTTCTGAGATTCACTACGATTTAGGTGAACAGTATAAATGTGATGACCCGAATTGCGGTATTGATACTTGTGAGTGCGATAGATGGGTTGAAATTTGGAACCTTGTGTTTACTGAGTTATATCAAGATGAGGAAGGTAATCAATCACCTTTAGGTAAGAAAAATGTTGATACGGGAATGGGTCTGGAACGTATAACGATGGTTTGTCAGGGAGTTGCTTCAACATTTGAAACAGACCTTTTAAAACCAATTATGGATAAGGTTTCTGAAATGTGTGGTGTTCCTTATAAAAAATCAGAAAAAACTGACATTTCACTAAGAATTATTACAGATCATGCAAGATGTGTCTCTTTTCTTATCTCCGATGGTGTAATTCCAGGGAATGAGGGAAGAAGTTATGTACTTCGTATGATTTTGCGTCGTGCTCTTCGCCACGGTAAAATTTTGGGTATGGAATTGCCTTTCTTATATAAGCTTGTGGATATTATTGTTAAATATTATGGTGAAGCTTATCCTGATTTGGTTAAAAATAAACAAAAAATTATTGATACTATAAAAAAAGAGGAAGAAAGATTTGCCAAAACTCTTGATCGCGGGTATAAAATGCTGGATGATTTCATTGATGCTAAAAAGGATATTGACGGTGAAAGTGCATTCAAACTTTATGATACCTTTGGATTTCCTTACGAGTTGACAAAAGAAATCGCTGAAGAAAACGGTTTAAATGTCGATGAAATAGGATTTAAGGCGGCTATGCAGGAACAAAAAGACAGAGCAAAGGCTGCAACTGCAAAAATCAGTGTTACCGGCGATATCAAATATGCAAAAATAGAAAAAGAAGTGGGTGCAACAACATTTATAGGATATAGTGAAAATGAATGTTCTGATGCAAAAATTCTTGCATATATAGAAGGTGAAGGTTTTGTTGATATTGTGTTGGATAAAACTCCGTTTTATGCCGAATGCGGCGGTCAGGTAGGCGATAGCGGTATTTTGGAAAGCAGCGGCTTAAAAGCTGAAGTTTTAACAACATTCAAGGTTAACGATTTGTATGTTCACAGATGTAGTGTTCTAAATGGTGAAGTGGTTGTCGGTGATGTTGTTAATGCTGTAATAGATTTGGAAAGACGTGAACAAATCAGGGTTCACCATACATCTGCTCACTTGCTTCAAGCTGCGTTAGTAAGTGTTTTAGGTGATGAGGTTAAGCAGGCAGGCTCTCAGGTTGAAGAAAATCGTATGAGATTTGATTTTACTTTCTCTCGAGCCATGACTGTTGATGAAATCAAAAAAGTTGAAAAACTGATGAACAAGTGGATTGGTGAAGGTTATACTGTTGAGACAAAAGTTATGGGTATAAAGGAAGCTGAGTTGACAGGTGCGACTGCGTTGTTCGGGGAAAAATACGGCGATACGGTTCGTGTTGTTTCGATTGAAAAAGATGGAGAAAGTATTTCAAAAGAATTTTGTGCAGGGACTCATGCAAGACAATTAAAAGATTTAAGACTGGCTAAAATTCTTTCAGAAAGTGCTATTGCTGCAGGAACAAGACGTATTGAGCTTGTTGTTTCTAACGCTGCAATTGAGTATCTCAATGCTAAGTCAGCTGAACTAGATAAATTATCTGCCAGATTTAAGGCTCATTTTGATGAAGTTGTGGAAAGAGTTGATAAACTTGCCGATGAAAATAAGGATTTGCAAAAACAGATAGAAAACCTTGAAGAAGAAAATGCAAGAGCAAAATTTGCTTCGTTTATTTCAAGAGCTCAGGATATTGAAGGCGGTAAACTGTTTATATCAAAGGTAGAGGGGTTAAAACCTCTGGGAATAAAAATCGGATTGGAGTATTTATCTGCAAAACTTGGTGAAAGTATTGTTATTCTTGCAGGTGAAGCAACTGTAGCCGTTAAAGTTTCTGATAGTTTTGTAAAACGCGGAGTTAATGCCGGTAAAATAGCAGGTGAAATTGCCCGAGCAACAGGTGCTAACGGCGGAGGTCGTCCAAACTTCGCACAAGGCGGAGTAAAAGATGCGTCTTTGTTAGATAAGATTCTTACAAAAGTTGAAGCAGAGTTAAAAGCTTAATTGGTAAAATTTAAGTAAAAAAGGGTGTAAACTTCAGATCCTTTAGTATCAAAATTTATTTTTTTTAAGTTTTAAGAATTTTGTAGAATGAAAAGGAGAAATAAATGGCTGTAAAATTTGATGGAAGTATATTGAATAGTTTCGGGCAACCAACAGGTAACTGGTCAAAACCTTTGAAAGCGGTTGTACCGCAAAAAATGGATAGTATAGATGATTTTAATAAACACTTTAGTAATATGATTTGTGATGCTGCAAGGTTAAGAAGTTTAGAAAAATCTCCTGCGGTAGATACCCTGGATAAGTCTAAAGAGGGTTTTACAACTATCCCGTCAATCTTTGATAATTTTTTGAAAAGAATTTAGAGGTTTACAGCTTAATACATTTACAAAAGTCTTTTCATGCTTCATAATAGAAAGAGGCTGGAAAGATTTTTTGTATTATGAGAGGAGAAGTAAGATGACAGTTTTAAAGATTAAAAAATTAGAACATAATAATGTATTACCGGAGTATAAAACAGAAGGTGCGGCAGGAATGGATCTGTGTGCGGCTATATCAGAGCCTGTTGAGTTAAAACCACTGGAACGAAAATTAATTCCGACAGGGCTTAAAATTGAGTTAGAACATGGATATGAAGCTCAAATCCGACCTCGTTCAGGCTTGTCCATTAAACACGGTATTACGTTAATTAACTGTGTTGGAACAATTGATGAAGATTACAGAGGCGAAGTTTGTGTGCCTGTAGTGAATGTTTCAAATGAAAGTTATGTAATTCAACCTGACGAACGAATTGCACAAATGGTTATTGCACGTGTTGAGCAGGCTAAGATTGAAGTTGTCACTGAATTAACCGAAACAGTGCGTGGCGCTGGCGGGTTCGGATCTACAGGAAAATAAAATTAGAAAATACAATTATCAGATGATTACAAACACCCCGTTTTTAAACTAAACTCGGGGTGTTATATTTTAACAAATTAATGAAAGGAGATTTTTGGTTATGAGTAACGATTATCAAGTAAATGCTAATCCTAGTGGAGAACGTTCCTATGTTGTAACACTGTTGCTGGCATTCTTTTTAGGTTTTTTGGGTATTCATCGTTTTTATACCGGTTATATTATGATTGGTGTTATACAATTATTAACTCTTGGTGGTTGTGGGCTTTGGACTCTTGTTGATCTTATTTCTATTGCTTTAAACAAATACGAAGATGCTAATGACAAAGAGTTAGCTAATCATAACCCTGGTTGCGGATTGATTGTGTTGATTGTTCTTTTCGTAGCATTCATTCTTGGTGGTTTGAATTCAGTATTTACAATGCTAACTTTGTTTAGCTAATAATTTTAAATTTGTGGAAGTTATAAGAAAGGAGATTTTTGTATGGAAGCTAATGAAATGGAAAAGCTAAAGGGTAAGAACTGGATGGCAGCAATGTCGTTGTGTTGGGCTTTAGGAGCTTTTGGTGCTCACAGATTTTATACAGGTAAAATTAATTCAGCCTGGGCTATGGTTGCATTGACTTTAGTGGGCTGTACAGCTCCAATTAGCGCAATTTGGGCAATAGTAGATGGTCTTATGCTGGCTCTTGGTAATTTTGAACATGCAGACGGCAGTGAGTTATATGAAAGAGTGCCTTGGTTTGGATATATATATATTGCACTTGTTGTATTGGGTATTCTAGTTGCACTTATATATGTAATATTTTTCTTCAGCGTTATTGCGGCTTTAATAAGCTCAGGTGGTGCTGCTACCACTCCTGTCACTCCGTAGATTTTGATTTTGAAATTTGAAAAGCTGTACCAATTGGTTGGTACGGCTTTTTTGGTGTAGAATTTTTATATGAGAAAAGGTGATTGGATTAAGTTATTCAGGAAATTTGTTGTATTGAGCCTACCTGTTATGGCAGTGGCTTTTGCAAATTTAGCGGTAGAATCGCATTTTAAAACTTTCTGTCTGATAAAACTCTTAACCGGTTACGAATGTTGGGGATGTGGTTTAACTCGTTCGTTTGCAGCCTTGAGTCGTCTTGAATTTCAAAAAGCTTGGGATTATAACCATTTGATAATTGTGATTGTTCCTTTATTTTTATATGTTTGGGTAACATTAGTGCGAAAAGAATTATCCAAATAAAAAAGGAACCTTTTGGGTTCCGTTTAGTAGGTTAGTTAGTAGTAGGGGAAAAGGAGGAAAATTAGTTTTGTTTTCTTATATCTTACTTATCGGCAGTTTTGAGTATAACTTTAGATTTTTGTGTTAAATGTTACGCTTTTGTTACATAATAATGAAAACCCTCCTATACGGAGGGCTTGAGTATGATTGAGATTAAGATTAAAATAGATTCTATGTAAAGTGTAAGTGTTACATTAAAAGTTTTGTTAATCAATAATAGCAGAAACTACTGCAGCAACTGCTGTTATACCTGCAACAGCTGCAAGGGTTTTTGTAGTAGAAGATGTTCTGTAACAGCAGTTGTTTCTGTGGTTACATTTGTAATGATATATATTTTGATGAACAACAGCCGGTCTGTGGTGCTTATGGTAAGGTCTTGCATGATGTCCTCCCCAAGCAAAACACGGGGCTGCTATTGATAAACATAATATCAATGCGATTACTTTTTTCATATCTAAAACCTCCATTCCTTTTCAATCCTGCCTACACTTATATAACGATCTGAATTTAAAAAAGTTCATTTTTGTTCAGTGTTTATTTGAAGGAAGTTTTATAATTAAGTCAAAGATTTGAGCAGCCGTGTTTTGATTTATATCCGGGCAAACATATGTTTGTCCGGATATAAATATAATTTAAGCTTTTTCAAAAGTTAATTTGTCATCATCCAAATTAATTTTTATTTTATCGCCTTTAAGAAATTTTTGTGAAAGAATTAATTTAGATAACGGATTTTCAACAAGCTGTCTTATAACACGTTTTAGCGGACGGGCACCATAAACAGGGTTGAATCCTTGTGTTGCAAGATATTCTTTTGCTTCGTTTGTTATGACAAATTCCAGTTCCTGATCCTTTAACAGATTTCTCAAATAATCCATTTGGATATCTACTATTTTGCTCAATTGTTGTAAGCTTAGTGCTTTAAAGAAAATGGTTTCATCAATTCTGTTTAAGAATTCAGGTTTGAAATGCTGTCGTAGAACTGCTAAAACTTTTTCTTTGGTATCTGAAAATTGTTCAGGTGAAAGCATTGAATTTAGCGTGTTTTCAAGGATTATGTCAGAGCCTATGTTACTAGTCATAATAATCAAAGTGTTCTTAAAATCAACAGTCCTGCCTTTAGCATCTGTTAAACGCCCGTCATCAAATATCTGAAGCATTATGTTAAACACATCCGGATGAGCTTTTTCGATTTCATCAAAAAGCACAACAGAATAAGGTTTTCTTCTTACAGCTTCGGTTAATTGACCGCCTTCTTCGTATCCTACATATCCCGGGGGAGCACCAACAAGTCTTGCGACATTGTGTTTTTCCATATATTCTGACATATCTATACGAATTAGGGCATCTTCATCGTTGAACATAAATTCTGCTAATGATTTGGCAAGTTCAGTCTTCCCAACCCCTGTAGGACCCAGGAACAAGAATGTCCCTATTGGACGTTTAGGGTCTTTCAATCCTGATCTTGCACGTCTTATTGCATCAGAAACGGTGTCAACGGCCTCATCTTGACCGACTAAACGTTTATGCAGAATATCTTCCATATGTAAAAGTTTTTGCATTTCGGATTCGACAAGTTTTGTAACAGGTATTCCTGTCCATTTTGAAACAACTTCATCGATATCTGTTGCGGTTACTTCTTCTTTTAATAATTTATTATCGGTTTTTTCTTTGTTTTGACACGCTTTTAACTGTTTTTCAAGCTCAAGAAGTTTTCCGTATTTCAATTCAGCTGCAGTTTGAAGATCAGTGTTTCGTTCAGCTTCTTCGATCTGGGTTTTAACTTTATTAATTTCATCTTTAATATCTGCTTCTGAAGTTATAGATGCTTTTTCTTTTTCCCATTGGGCTTTCATTACATTAATCTTGTCGTCAAGTTCTTTAACCTGTTTTGAAATATCTTCAACTTTGGCTTTTGATTCTTCGGAATCTTCTTTTTTTAAGGCTTCACGTTCGATTTCTAATTGAATTTTTTGCCTCATCATAGCATCAATCTCTTCGGGCATTGAATCTATTTCAATACGCAGAGAACTTGCAGCCTCATCAATCAAATCAATCGCTTTATCAGGTAAAAATCTATCGGTAATATATCTATCAGATAATTTTGCAGCTTCAATTATTGCACTATCCAGAATTCTTATTCCGTGGTGCACTTCATATTTTTCTTTTAATCCTCTTAAAATACTTATTGTATCTTCCACTGATGGTTCATTTACCATAACCGGCTGGAATCGGCGTTCTAAGGCCGGATCTTTTTCAATATATTTTCTATATTCATTAATTGTTGTTGCACCAATTGTTCTTAATACTCCACGGGCAAGCATTGGTTTTAACAGATTACCTGCATCCATAGAACCTTCAGTAGAACCGGCACCTACAACGGTGTGAAGTTCATCAATAAACATTACGATTTCGCCGTTAGAATCTTCGACTTCTTTAAGGACAGCTTTTAATCGTTCTTCAAATTCTCCTCTGAATTTTGCACCGGCAACGAGTGCTCCCAAATCAAGCGAAATAAGTTTTACATCTTTTAAACTTTCAGGAACATCCCCTCTGACAATACGTTGAGCAAGTCCTTCTACAATTGCGGTTTTTCCAACACCCGGTTCCCCAATAAGAACAGGGTTATTTTTTGTCCGTCTGTTTAAGACTTGAATTATTCTTCTGACTTCTTCATCTCTGCCGATAACAGGATCAAGCTTCCCTTTTCTGGCAAGGTCAGTTAAATCTGTTGAATATTTTTCAAGTGCTTTCATATTTTCTTCTGCATTTTTAGTGTCCACTTTTTTATTACCTCTAATTTTTTTCATTACATTTAGTATTGAATTTTGGTCAACATTAAATTTTTCAAGTATAGATTTAATATTAGCGTTATCAAGTTTTGTCATTCCTAACAATAAGGCTTCTATGCCTACAAATTCATCTTTTAGTTTCTGGCTTTGTTCAATGGCAAGTTCCAATAATCTTCTTGTATCATTTGATAAGTATAAGTTTTGCGGATTGATAGGGCCTGAAACCTTAGGAAATCCTTCTACTCTTGTGACTATTGCGTTAATAAAATTTTGATTTAGCAGTTTTAGTTCATTTAAGTAATCTTTGATAATACCGTCGTCTTTAATCATTGCAAGCATAATGTGTTCAGGTTCCATCATTGAATTTTGGTGTGAATTCTGTATAGTACTCGCACTTGATAGAATTTCCTGGGTATAATTTGTAAATTTGTCAAAATCTAACATATACATCAACTCCATTCAAAATATTTTTCTATATTATTATTTTAACGTTATTTTGAACAAAGTCATTGTAACTTAACTTTTATTTAATTTTTTATTATTTGCATAGTTTCAGGTTGATATTATCGCGTATTTCATCAATAGCGTTTTTCCAGCCGCCAAATGCATCAAGGTAAACTTCCCGGGATGAGAGCTTACCTAACAGTGTTACAAATTCATCCTGAATTTCTTCAAGGTCATAATCCGGAATATCGTTATAATTTGTTCCAAGGCAGATAGGTATTTTTTTATCAGGACAAATTTCATTGTTTATATTTTGAGCATATTGTGTAATTGCAGTTCTTATATTTTCTCTATTTTTATCAGTAAGTTTATAATTGTTGTTGATTTCAATATTATCGATAATAAATATCGGTTTTTTATTACTGTCTAAGCCGTAATAGCACAGTGCATTTCCTATTGTTGTTCCGGTTAAATTATCAATTACTTCAATCATGTTGAAAGCTGTGTTTAAAAGATAATCAGGCATTGAACTTCCGTTAGCTTCACCGATACCTATGCAGCATGTTGAGTAGTTCCCCTGAAATAGATCTTTTTGAGGAATTCTGTCCCACATTTTTATTGTAAGTTCAAAATCTTTTGTGGTATTATTTTCATTCTCAATTTGGGATAAACTTTCAGATATTGTTTTTACGTGACTTTGTATAGTTCTTGTGGTTTGTGCCCGGTTTCGAGTTTCATTGTTAGTGCTGTGAACGTTTTTTTCTGCTCTTTGCCAGATAGGTTCCATCTCTTTGTTAAAGTTTTGTACAAATTTTTGGAAAAAGTTTTTATTTTTTTGCAGTATATCTTCCGGCAAATTAAATTTATCATCTTTTATAAATTGCGGGTATTTTTTATCGATAAAAGTCTTTGCTTTCGTTGCTCTTAGTTTGTTCACATCTTGAATAAAAGATTTATAACAAATATATGTTCCGTAGTTAATCATTCGATTATCATTTTCTTTTATTGTTAAAAGAATTTCATTGTGTTTAGACGGATTTATCCATTTGTTATAGTTTAAACCTGAAGATTTAAAAAGCCTTTTTGTTGTATAATTCGTTTTTCCAAATTCATTTTGCCGGTTCAAAATTTGTTTTTTAAAATTTTCTTGCTTATTAGCCATTTCTATAAGGTCTGTAAAAGAATCCTTGTTATATTTTATTTGCTTTGGTAGGAGATATATAAAATTCTCATCCCAGGAATACAGTTTACTATTAGGAATTTGTCTTATTGAATTTTTGTCATATCCACAAATTTTCATTATTTCTTCAATCAAATTCCTTTTTAGCATTTTTATATCAAGGATGCCCTTTTCTGCCATATTTTTTATATCTGTTGTTTCGGCGTGGGTGAGTTGATAGCTTTCCATCAGGTTAATAATTTGTACTTTTTGTGCGGGGTTAAGCGGAGAGCCATCCGGATTGGTACATTTGAGACTTTTTTTTAGAATTTCATAATTTTCGTTTTTGTAAAATTTATCTATAGTACTTAAATATTTTCTAAATTTGTCAAGCCGTTTGCGCATCAGTATATCATTTAATTCTCCATCTTCAAGAGCTGCAAGCTTTAGAATTTTTGTATTTTGGGTGTCGAAAAATTCCATAATAATACTTTGTGGATCTTCAAATTTTTCATTGATGTAGTTTTCAGGGTTAGTATAAGCTTGATTGTACATTTTTTTGTAATACTTATAACCTTGAACTGCACATTGTTTCATTTTTGGATTACTGTTTATATCACCAATAACTTTGTATATTTGACAAATTGGGAAGTTATCATCATTGTACATTTTTTTTGCGAAATTGAGTGTATCCGCTTCAAGCCATTCATCTATTTTTTTTATATCTTCTATCGGAATTCTTTTGTCATTGTATAAAGTTTGAATAAATTCATTTTTTTCTTGTTCGTATTTGTTATTTGTATTGTTGGTTGAACTAAATGTTACGGTATCAAAAAGCCGGGGATGTGTTTGATATTGGTTTACGGGGTATTGATATCGATTAGTTTTAATAAAATTATGCAATATTGGAGGTTTAATAATTTTCATATTGTTATAAAGTTGCTGAATTTTAAATTTTGCGTTGAATCTTTGCACTATGTTATAATTTGTTTATGAACAAGTGGATAAAGTTATCAGGTTATTTATGTTTAATACTTATTGCCATAAGTATGTTGTACCCGTTTGGGGCAATGTTAAATCTTTCTATTGTTCCAAACAAAGAAATTTTCAATCAAGGTGGAAAGATATTATATTCTCCGGTTACTTTGGAGAATTACGTAAATGTCTTTGAAAAAATTCCGTTATGGAAGTATTTTATAAATAGTCTTTTTGTCGCTTGTGTAACTACTACAGGGCAGGTGGTTATATCTGCTATGGCGGGATATGCTTTTGCAAGACTAAATTTTAAATTTCGTGACTCTTTATTTTTAATTGTGCTGGTTACAATGCTTGTGCCTCCGCAGGTTAATATTATTCCGTTGTTTTTTCTGATGAGGCAATTGGGCTGGATAAACACATATCAAGCTCTTATTATGCCCGGAATTTTTGGCGGATTTGGAATTTTTATGATGCGCCAGTATTTCCTATCACTGCCTAAAGATTTGGAAGAGTCCGCTAAGATTGATGGTTGTAATATTTTTACTACATTTTTTAAAATTGCTATGCCGCTTGCGGTTCCCGCTGTTGTGACACTTGCTATTTTTACGTTTGTGACAAATTGGAACAGTTTTATGTGGCCTTTAATTGCAACAAATACGGAAACAATGAGAACGTTGCCTGTTGGACTTGCTATATTTAAAGGCAGTTTTAGAGAAATTACTTTATGGGGAGATTTACTGGCTTGTTCTGTTATCTGTACTATTCCAGTAGTTGCGGTATTTTTTGCAGGCAAAAAATATTTTATCAATGATATATTGCAAGGCGGAGTTAAGGAGTAAATTTTATTTTGTAAGAGTATTGAATAGTTGTTCAAATGTCGGGAAAGATATATTTGCCCATTCAAATTCGTTTATCAAAATTTCTTGTTTAGAAATTAAACCTGCAATGTAAAAACTCATTGCAAGTCTGTGATCATGGTATGTTTGAACTTCGCATCCGCCTGTCAGTTTAGACGGGTATATTTTCATACCGTCCGTAGTTTCTTTTATAATTGCTCCGAGTTTTGTAAGCTCTGATACTACAGTTTGGATTCTGTCCGATTCTTTATTTCGTAAGTCTTGAGCGTCGGATATAGTTGTTTCTGTGTTGGCTTGAGTTGCCAGAACTGCTATTATTGGAATTTCATCGATAAGTTTTGGGATAATTTCTCCTGAGATTTTGCAACCTTTTAATTCCGGAGAGTATCTTATTCTGATATCTCCCACAGGTTCTGAACAAACTGTATGTTCATCTAAAATTTGGATATCACCGCCCATTTGTTTAACAACTTCAAGCATTCCTGTTCTGGTCGGGTTAAGTCCTACGTTTCTCAAGATAATATCAGAATTAGGGATTGTCAGTGCTCCAGCGATAAAATATGCCGCAGATGATATATCTCCGGGAATTTCTATTTCAATAGGTGATAATTCTGATTTTTCTATAGTGGTCGTTGTGCCGAATGTTGTGAGGTTTGCCCCCATGTGTTTTAATAAAATCTCGGTATGATTTCTTGAAGCATATGGTTCTTGAAACGAGGTTTCCCCTTCTGCATTCAGCCCTGCAAGTAATATACATGATTTTACCTGAGCAGAGGCTATTTTTGATTTGTATTCAATTGAATGAAGATTTGTACCTGTAATTTCAAGGGGTGCTTTATATTCATTTGATTTGATTTTTGCCCCCATAAGCGTTAACGGTTCAATAATTCTTTTCATCGGGCGGTTAGAAAGGCTTAAATCTCCAATCAGGTTTGAATTAAAGTTTTTACCCGCTAAAATGCCTGCCAGAAGCCGCATCGTAGTTCCAGAATTCCCGCAATCCAGCGGTTGGCCAGGGGAAGTCAGATTGGCTGTTGAGGTAATTATTATAGTAGTGCCATTTTGTTGGATGTCGACACCAAGATTTTTAAATATTTTTAAAGTAGATATAGGGTCTTCCCCCTTAGAAAAGTTTTTTATTATTGATTTCCCGTTTGCCAGTGAACCCAACATAACTGCTCTGTGCGATATAGATTTATCGGCAGGTATTGTGATTGCTCCGTTTAAGGGTTTGAAAATTTTTGAAACTTTCTTTTGCAT
>CABUAQ010000057.1 GCA_902489575.1 uncultured bacterium | reverse complement strand
AAATATTAAGAAATATTACAATAATTCAAATATTTTATCAATTAATAAACGAGTAATGTTTTTAGATATATGTAGGTCTAAAGTGTAAGGAGCGTCATGTTTCGAGAAACTCTGGAACTATACATTAGAAGAATCATAGATTTCCTAATTTACACAAAGAATTATTTAATCAGAACTAACCCCATACAGAGTATGGCAAATTCGATAGTAGAAGGAATAAAAGATTTTCTAACGGTAAAAAAGAAATTAAAAATGGCACAATACAGGCTTAATTACCACAGACACCAGCTAAATAAAATGGAACAATTAATCGCAGAAAACAGCCAGCATAATTTCTTAAAAGGTTCACACCTAGATCAAAAAAGATAAAGGCGGAAAAGAAAATGGGTTTATTTATCGGAATAATCAGAAAACGATACTTAATGATGCAAAAGTCAACAGCAGAATGGCAATTGCACTTGATAACCCAGGCAAAAATGACAGCTCAAAACTCTGCTAATGAGCTTTTACAGGTCGGAACAGATTATGAATCGGATAGCGCAATAGCCAAGAAATTACAACAAAGACAATACAAATTAAAACTTTTAGAAGAAAAACTTGATAGACAAAAATCTACATTAGAACTTCAAATCAAGGAATACTCAGAGGAAATTGCTTCCTGCGATTCTATGATTAATGCAAATATTAAGAACTCGTTCTCTTACAATATAAGCTAGAATAGCACATAAAAAAAGACCTTTCACACTGGAAGGTCTTTTTTATAAACTTAATATAATAAACTTCTTAACGTGTCTGAATAAACAAATGGATAATATCATTCATAATGGCAGCTTGTTTTTGATATTGCTGGGATTTTGATTCCAAAATTCCTATTTGTTTACGATATTCAACAATACTATTTTGACATTCTTTAGAACTACTAACAAGAGCTTCCTGAACCTGTTTAGCTTCTTGTAAAACACTACCCATAGAAATCCCCAAAGCTTCCATAGTTTGTTTTATTATGAGCGCACCTGTTTGTCTTGAAACACCTGTTGGAAGTTTTGCTATAAGCTGTTTTAAAACAGCAACATTAGCAGGATAATTAAAATCATCAGGCAATTCTTGAGCGAATGTACTACCTAAATTTTGAGCCAAACTTTGCTGAAATACATTATCAACAAACGATTGAGACCCGGAAAAAGGCTGTGATTGAGTAGCTGCCTGAAACTGTAACTGGGACTGAATTTTTGCCTGTAAATCTGACTGATATGAATGAGAATATTTCTCATTGCTGTCATATAAAGAAATTGGTTCTTCTCCTTCAGCAGAAACAGTATCACTGTGAACCGGCAAATCAGAAGAATTATCAACCGCAGGCTCAGAAGCAATTTCTTCTCCTGCTTCGTTTACAAAAACTTCACCGTCAGAATGATCAGCTGTTTGCATCTTTAAAGCTTCAACAATCTTTTTTCCCATTCCGTCATTCATTTCGTTTACCGCCATCTTTTCCTCATTAGTCATTATTCAAACAATTTAATTATATAAAAAACATGTTAAAATGACAAGAATATCTAAAAAATTTAGGTCAAATAGTTGAAGATTTATTAACTTGCGAGCAGCATGTCTTTATGTTAGCATCAGATCATAAGTGAGGGATATAATGGAAACTATAGAAATTAACAGCATCAGCGCCATTACCTGCGGCGAAAATATATTTCAAATGGCAGGGATAGCCCCGATTGAAGGCGGAATAGAATATGAAATACTTAACGATATCGACCAGCTTGAATACATCGATTATCTAAATCTTACAAAAGTTGTTGAAATTTTAAGCGAATTTTTTGATGTTAATGCAGGCGCAATTGCCAGCGAAGGTAAACTTTGCGCGGTAGCCTTAGCAAGTTCCGTTGATAACGCTTACCAAAAACTCGTTGAAACCGATGCATTAAGCCTCATCGGAGGAACAATAGGATTTAGTAAAGAAATTGAAATTGAAACAGCAAAGCAACTTAAAGCGGTAAAGGTGAAAAACATTATCGCTGTAAATTATTCTAAAGAAGCTCAAGAATACTTATTAAAAAGCAATATTAACTTAATTAGAGTAACAAGTCCCCTGCAAGAAATCCTTGGATTTTCAGCTCAGGATATTAAAGTAACTCCGTTTGGCTATCTGATTCAGGAACAAAATCAAAGCAGATTAACAAAATCATCATTCAAAGTTGCAGGAAAAATAAAACCTACACAACAATTGGCAGAAGATGCAATTTTTGCATGGAAGGTTGCAAAATATCTTAAAAGCAAAGCTGTAGTTATAGCTAAAGATTTATCAACAAAAGCTATCGTTCAAGGTGCATCATTCGGAATTGATTGCTGCGAAAAAGCTATGGATATTGCTTGCGAAAATTCAAAAGAAGCAGTTATGGCATTGGATGGCGTTATTGAGAACGAAGAAATTATTAATACTGCAATACAAGGAAGAATTGGATTAATTATTGAAGCAGGCGATGGAATTAATTCAGACAAAATTTCAAAACTTGCAGATAAATACAATATTTCACTGATAAAAACAGGAATAAGAAATAACAGATACTAAACAGAGGTAAAATATGGAAATAAAACCATGGGATGAATATTTTTTAGACTTGGCAAAAACTTGTGCAAGCCGTTCAAACTGTATTAGAGCTCAAGTTGGAGCAGTTATTGTAGGGGAAGACAAAAAAATCAAAGCCACAGGCTACAACGGAACTCCGTCCAAAGTAGAGTCTTGTGCAGAGCGGGGAGAATGCTACAGAATAAAACACAATATAGAATCAGGTACAAAATATGAAACCTGCCGTTCTATACATGCTGAACAAAATGCAATAATCCAAGCCGGGCAAGACCGATGCAAAGATTCTACAATTTACATTTGGGGACATAACTTTATTTGCATTTTATGTAAACGTTTTATTGTTCAAGCAGGAATTAAAAATTGCGTTCTAAGAAAAGATGAAAATTCACCAATAGTAAGAGTTTCCGTAGATGAAATCAGACAGGAACTTGAAAACCAGATTTAAAAAATCAATATCAAGGGGGATAATATTTATGAACAAAAAACTGGTATCGGCAATATTGCTAGCTTTTGTGCTTAATTTATCAACACAAAGCTGCATCTTTGCTGAAGATCAAACAATAGAACAAAATACATCTGCTGAAATTCAATCTATAGACCCTCAAAACGGTGTTTATATTGCCAGAGAGCCTTCTGTAATTTCTGCAAAACTTGAAAAAGAATTAAAAGCAAATATAACAAAGATATACGGTTTGGAACGTACTGAAGAAATCTATGAAAATATACTAGAAATAGCTAAAAAAGCAAAAGCTGAACGTTCAGAAACACTTAAACAGGAAGATTTAACCAGAGTAAGCGATTGGTACAAAGATGAAGTTATTTACATGTTTTATGTTGATCAATTTGGTACAGTAACTCCTGAAAAACCAAATCAATTTAACGACACCGTAAACATGCTCGATTATTTAAAAAAATTAGGAGTAACAACTATTTACATGCTTCCGTTCGCTGATTCCCCAATGGAAGATGCTGGTTTTGACGTTAAAAATCCACAAAATGTGCGAAAAGATCTTGGCGGCAAAATTCAATTTGAAAACTTCATTAAACAGGCTAAAGAAAAAGGCTTTAACATCAAAGCAGACCTTGTATTAAATCATTTTTCAGATCAGCATGAATGGTTCCAGAGTGCTTTAAAAGGCGACATTTCAAAACTTGATAATTTTGTCACAATACAAACCATGCCTGAATATACAAAATATGTAGACCCCAAACTTGGGACAGTGGTTGAATACAAAGAAGATAACGGAACAACAAGTAAACGAAGACTAATTTTCCCTGAAATCACCGAACACAACTACAGAAAAGTAACAATTGACAGAAAAGATTATTATTTGTATCACACATTCTACCCGTTTCAATTAGACATCAATTGGGAAAATCCTGAAGTACTTTATTATAACCTTCAAACAATGAATTACTGGGCTAACCTCGGAGTTGATATTTTTAGACTTGATGCTATTCCATACCTTATAAAAGAACCGGGGACAAATGCGGAAAACCTTCCCAAAACACATGCAATAATAAAATTACTAAGCAACTATCTTCAAGCAGTAGCACCACGAACAGTACTTCAAGCCGAAGCCTGCCAGCTGCCAAAAGATGTTATTCCCTATTTTGGAACTGAAAGAAAAACCGAAAGTGTAATCGATGGACAACCAAGAGAATTAAAACGTACAGATGAAGTTCAGATTGCATATAATTTTCCATATATGCCTGCACTTTGGGCAAGTTTTATAACAGAAGACAGCAAATATTTTAAAGAGGCTGTAAAACAGACTCCAAATATTCCTGAATCCGCAAGTTGGGCAACATTTTTAAGAGTTCACGATGAACTAACTTTAGAGATGGTAACCCCTGAAATGAGAGAACTGATTTATCAGGCTTTAGAACCGAAAGGCGCTCCGTTTAGAAAAGGTTTTGGCGTTTCAGGACGCATGGCAAACTTTCTTGACGAAAACCATGACCATATAGAAATGGCATTTTCAGTATTATTATCAATGCCGGGAATTCCTATAATATACTACGGAGATGAAATAGGAGCTAAAAACAATTTTGACAATGCTCAAAAAAGTGCCGAACTACGAAAGAAAAAACAATTCAAAAGTAAAATAAAGCTTCTATCGTTCTTTGACAGCCGTGACATTAACAGAGGCAGCTTAACAAAGCAAGCGTTCTATGATGCTACAGAAACAACAAAAACATACAGTGGAAAAATATTCCACAAAGTTCAAAAAATGATAGAGCTGAGAAAAGAAATTCCGGCTCTAAGACGCGGCTCTTTGACAGTACTAAAAACCGAAAAACCTTATATCTTTGCATACATAAGAAGTTATAAAGGAGAAAAATACTTAATTGTAAATAACCTTTCTGATAAAAGATTTACAGCTCAGATTGAACTTCCGGCAGAAATTTTATTAAAAGCTATAAAAAACAATCAGGAAGTTTATCTTAAAAACATTCTTAACAATGAAGAATATAAATTAAAAGTTTCACTAAAGGATAAAAAGACAAGACTTCTTATGTATCCTTACGCTGTAGTTTGGCTGAAACTTCCGTAGATATCTTTTTCCAAACAAATTGCTGGAAGACACCTGTGTATGTCGTTATAAGCATTACAACAACAAAATACAGATAAGTCGTCTGAACAGGATTAAATATTGAATATATTTTGTCAGGTTTTTCAGATATTGGTATACCGTTGATGTTAAATAAGCACAGGGTAATTAAATACATAACAAAAAGGTGATTTGCCATAATATGGTAGGTTACCTTTCCCATTTGCTGCAAAAATTTAACCTCTTTTAAATACGGATAAAATAGTTTTACGGTGAGTAAAGAAACCCAAATACCGGTTAATGAAGTTAACACAGGAACAATTATCTGATTATCAAACCTTGCCCAAACAAGTACATAAGAAAGCCCTATTCCTTGTGTTGGATCAAAATCTCTGTTAAATAACCACAAAAAAGATTGAAATAATATTATCCCGCCCAGCCACTTCGGAGTAAAAATATTATAATTATCTTTTATATATTTCACATAAAAATATCCTAAATACACAAAAAACAGAGAAAAAACAGTCCTGACAACAACAAGCACCAAAGGAGAGTGAACAGATATTTTCCATAGCGGAATTGCACCAAATCCTAAGAACGTAAAAAATATTAAACTTACATACTTATTTTCAATCCCCCTTAACATCCGCATAAGAAACAAGAAAACAATCATCGTCATAAACAATTGCGGAACAAACCACAATGGAGCACAAAGCAGCAACTGATGTCCGTTCAAAAACGGTGTTATAAAAAAGTTCTTTAAACTTACAGGTTCACCAAGAAATTCTCCTACAAAAGGAATCATAAGAAAAGTTATTCCAAGATATAGTGTCTCATACAAGAAATACGGAAGCAACAATGATTTTATCCGCCTTGTAAAATATGTAGAAACATCATCCAGATATTTATCTTTAAATAACATTCCTGAAATAAAGAAAAATAAAGCTAATTGAAAAGAATACGGAGGAAACATCCCGAATATTGAAAATTCTAAATGTCCTGAAACCACAAGTAAAATCGCAAGGGCTTTTAATAGTGTAATTTCTCCTGAAAAAGTTTTATCCATGATTTTCTCCAAATTCAAAATTAGAATATCATAAAAAATATTGCTTTCTATATAAATATTATTAAATATGAAGAAGATAGAACCCGCACAATAGCCGATTGTCCACCTTTTGATTGATTTTTTGATTAAAGAGTTGATAAAAAGCAGGCAGATAAGGTATTATAGAATAGAGAGGTACTATTTATGCAGAGCAATTTTCCACAATACGATTTGGCATCAAGAATTCAACACACAAAATTCGACACAGGAATTCATTCGAATATGCCAAGTGCAAGAATGTCAAGAGTTGAATCTGCCGGAAGCCCTGATTTTAAACAGGTATTTACAGGACTGATGGAAAGCTTAAATACTGAAATGAACGCTCCTGACAACTTATTAAAAGATGTTATGTCAGGAAATCAAAATGTGGATATTCATGACGTAATGACAGCAATGTCTAAATCTGAAATTTCTGTAAGTGTAGCAACTCAATTGGTTGGTAAAGTTATCAATGCTTACGACAGAATTTCTCAGATTTCTGTATAAATATATCTTGTAGTAGAATAATTTCAATTTCAGACAGCGGGACTTTAGATGGATTTTAGTAAGATTTTAGAAAATAAACCATTATTATATGGAGCAATCGGCGGGGTTGTACTGTTACTTGCGGTTATAGTAATTTCAATATCAATTGCAGCAAATAACGGGAATAAAAATGAACCTAATACAGTTGGTTCAGAACCGTTAAAGACTAATGTTGACTTACTTACCACAGACAATCTTGGTAAAGCCCTAGAAATTCAGGCATTACTCGCCAGACAGGGGATAACGGCAGAACGTTCACTTGACGGAACGAAATCCAAATTGTATTTAAACAAATCAAACTGTTCTACATTATCAAAAAAATGTACAATCACAGACAGGGATAATGCCCTTATTGCAATAGTTCAAAGCGGCCTTGTTGATCAGAATGTTGGTCTGGAAATTTTTGATAAAGGTGATTTTACCTCAACAAAAGAAGATAAACGTATTCGTCTTGCAAGAGCAATGAATGGTGAATTAGCAAGACTAATCAAACAGATAAAACCTATTCAAAATGCAACGGTATTTATCTCAATTCCTGAACAGAACGGATATTTTGAAACCCAAAAACCAAAAACCGCAACCGTTCAGATAGTAATACCATCAGGCGAAAAACTTGATCAATTAAAAGTAAAAGCCATTACAAATCTTTTACTCGGTAGTGTTTCAGGATTGGATGCAGAAAATATCGCAATTACAGATACTAATGGTAATGTATACCACAGTGTGATGAATGCTGAAGATGAAATGATACAAAAACTTGAAGAAAACGATAAATACATGCAGCAAAAAATCTCCAAACAGTTAGACCGTTTGTTAGGTCCGGGAAATTATGTTGCAACAGTTAGTACGTTTTTAAGACAAGCACCTGTTGAAAAATTTTCAATAGAGTATGATCCGACCAAAAAAGCATCCGTTTCGGAACAGTCATTTAGAGAAGGGTTAGGAGACCAAACAAAAGACCAATCACAGGGAATAAATGCCGTAAGTACATACTTACCAAATGGCTTACCTTCCGGAGGTACAGACTCCAGCCAATCACGAAACTACTCAAGACAAGCAACAGAAACTCAATACGGAGTAACAAAAACTCAAACAAATGAATTTATCAAGCCGGGAGTTGTAGAAGATATATCAATTGCGGTAACAATTGATAGAAACAACCTGCCTACAGATACAACTCTGGAAGAATTAAAAGAATTGATAGCCAGAGCCGCGAGCCCAAAAGTTTCAGCCGAAGATGTTTCTATCGCATTTACAAATTCGAACGATCCTTATCTTACTCCGGAGCGCCAGCAGACTACCCCAAAAGTCGACGAAACAGGAAATCCATGGTGGTTAGCATTATTGTTATCAGGTTTAGGTTTAATAATTATATTTAAAGCAATTTCAGCTAAAGTAAAACGTATAAGAGAAGAAAATGAAATGGAGGTTGAAACCCTGCGTCAAAGAGCATTGGAACAAGAAAGACAACTTAATGACATCAATTCCCGTGCAAGTCAATTGACGCAAAGACAATCCGAACTTGCTCAGGACTTACTAAACCAACAGCAAAGAGTTTCAATTCCTCAATTTGATGAAAGTCTTCTTACAGACTCTCTTGAGCATATATCAGGAGAAATAAATGAAAATGCCGCAGATAAAATCAAAAGCTGGATTGAAGAAAGTTCATCAAAAGGAAACTAAAAAATGGCAACACCAAACTTCGATTATGAAAATTTTGCACAAAATTTAGCTGCACAAGCCCAGGAACTTGTACCGCAGGATTTTAATGATGTTCAGAAGCAATACGTAATCAATACCCTTGGTAATTTTGCAATGCTTTCAGGGAAAGCTCTGGCTGAAGATCCAAATTTAAACTTTAATGAAGAGCAAGCTGTTACAATTACGCAAATTATTGCTGAATGGTCCTTTCACAAATCAGTTGACGTAATACGTTCAGGCATTCCTCAGCAATATTGGGACGGAGTTATGCAAAAAATTGCATATACAATCTTTGAAATAGCAAAACAAACATTCTCTCAAGGCTTACCACACGATAAAATTTTGGAACTGATTGAGCATCATGTTAAAAAGAGTTACATTGAAGCGATAACAGAACTAAAAAACAAAGGCGCTATCGATGAAGGGCTGATGGAATATGCTGCATCCCAGTCAAATATGGATAGAATGGCACAGGAAATGCAAGCACAACAAAACCCTCAAGGGGCAGAACAGATACCGGGTTCAGCGTCAAATCTGCCGCAAACAGGAGTTGACGGCAATGTTGAATTTCCTAAAGTTGATTCTAAAGTATTAAAACTTGCAACTGTAGCAATGCTATTTAAGAAAATGAATCAGGATAAAGTTCAATCAATATTAAATAAATTTGACCCTGATGATGCCCAAGCCGTTATAAAATATATGCGGATACCTGATCTTGCAGAAAGAGTTGGTACTGCAAATGCCTTAAGATGCCTGCAGGAAATAAAAACGACTCTTCCAAAAAATACAGACTTAACCCCTAACCATGTAGTCGCAAGATTAAAAAGATTAACATCAAAATACACAAGTAAAGATATTGATACAATACTTATTAGAGAACGTATGGGTGTAAAACGCCTTGTATTTAACGCAATGGAAGGCAAATATTACGATAAAATACCACCAAAAGTTGCAAGTATTATTGCCACACACTTGTCTGATAGTGTATAATAGTGTTGTATCATGATTATCAAAAAGAAACATAAAAAACCGGCAGCAGGGATAGAAGAGAAGCAGGTTACAAATCAAGAAGAAAATAATGTCGAGTCCGGACAGAATGAAAAGGACATCGACCTGTTTGATTTGGATAATATAGATTTCAAACAACGTCAGGAAAGACGCAAGGGTGATAGAAGACGTGGTTTTAGAAGGATTGATGACAGGAATCTCATTTCCCGGGCAAAAGAGGAAGCAAACGCAATTAAAGAAGCTGCGGCAAAAGAAGGCTATCAACAAGGTTTGCAGGACGTTAAAGATGATATAGCAAATGTAAAAGAAGCAATAGAAGTCTTTTTTAATGCAAAACAAGAAGTTTATGATAATATAGCACCTGATATCTTAGAAATCGGACTTGATATAGCAAAAAAAATCATTAAACGGGAAATGACAGAAGACCCGCAGATTTTGCTTGATAACATTAAAGATATTATGAAAGGATTGTCTAAAGAGGAAACTAAAATTACACTCACGGTTAATCCATCTCAAGCGGCAATTCTAAAACAAAATGTACCGGAAGTTATGCAGTCAGTAGGTTTAGAGGTCAAGATTATAATAATACCTGATGAAACAGTAATGGAAGGCGGATGCGTACTAACAACAACAAACGGGGTTATTGACGCAACAATAGAATCCCAATTAGCAATAATAAGTGAAGTATTGAAGGAAATTTAATGGCAGCACCGGAGGGCAATAACAATCCAATAAGCGAATTTTTTATGGCAGTCTTTGTACTGTTCCTTTTGATTATCCTGCTTGTAGAACTTCCGAACTGGGTAATCAACGTTTGTATTTGCTTAAATATTACATTAGGAATTGTGTTATTGATGTTTGCGCTTTATGTTCAAAAAACACTTGAACTATCTTCATTCCCGTCAATTATTCTGGTTGGTACAATGTTCAGACTTGTACTATCAATTGCCTCAACCCGTTTAATTTTGGCAAAAGGTGAAGCAGGGGAGGTAATCCACGCCTTCGGCACATTCGTAACCGGCGGCAACATGATCGTCGGCGGGGTAATTTTCTTAATTATCACAGTTGTACAGTTTATGGTAATCACAAAAGGTGCTGAACGTATCGCCGAAGTTTCTGCACGTTTTGCGTTGGATGCGATGCCAGGAAAACAAATGACAATTGACGCAGACTTTAACGCAGGATTAATTTCACCGGAAGAAGCAACAAAAAAACGTGAAGATTTATCCAGAGAATCAAACTTAATGGGGTCAATGGATGGTGCTATGAAATTCGTAAAAGGGGATACTATAGCAGGAATTATCATTGTTATCATTAATATTGTGGGCGGATTATGCGTTGGCTGCTTGATGAACCAAATGCCAATCGCGGATGCAGTTTCAAAATATACAGTATTAACAATTGGAGACGGTTTGGCATCACAGGTTCCATCACTACTTATGTCAATTGCAGCTGGTATATTTATGACACGTGCTTCTGCCGCCAGCCCTTCATTAGGTACAGATGTAACAGCTCAAATTACAAGTAAACCTTATGCGTTATTCTTTGCAGCCGCATTTTTACTATTGCTTGCAATAACAGGCCATACCTGGTTTTGGCAAGGTACAGGCTTGCCGCCTTTACCGTTTTTCATATTTGCTGTAGGATTGTTTATTGCAGGATTTCAGGTACTTATCAACGCAGATGTTCAATCTCAACTCGGACAATTGGAAAATGTACGTCAAAACATGCAAGATCTTGTTAACCCTAACAGAATGTATGAACGTTTAGGGGTTGATATATTAAGCTTGCAGGTGGGGTCAAATCTATTAGTCATCGCAGACCCTGACCAGGAAGGTCAGTTATTAGCCAAAATTGCAGCTTTACGTCAAAGAGTTACGGATGAACTTGGTTATATCTTGCCGAATATAAGAATTATGGATTCATCTGCACTTGATGCTAATGAATATATGATTTCAATCCGTGGTAACCCGGTTGCTACAGGTTATGTTTATCCGGGGAAATTCATGGTAATTGCAGACCAATGGGATTCTATGAAAAAAGAAGTTCCGGAAGACGCAATCATCGGTATTGACCCTACATATCAAACACAAGCTTACTGGATTTCTCAGGATGATGCTAAATCTGCAAGACTTGTTACCGCAGTTGATGCTACAGATGTTATTGTTACACACTTACAAGAATGTGTAAGAAAACACGTTGATGAAGTTATGACAAAAACAGATGTTCTTAAACTGATGGAACTTGTTCGCTCACAAGACCCTACACTTGTTAATGACCTCGTACCAACAATTATTTCAACAAGCGATTTACGTAAGATTTTTGTCAACTTAATTCGTGAAAAAGTTTCAATAAAAGATATTATATTTGTATTTGAACGACTTTGTGATTATGCAAGATTTTCAAAAGAACCTGATATACTATCAGAACGACTTCGAGCCGCTCTTGGCAGACAAATCTGTTTATCAAATGTTCAGGATGATAAGGTATTATACGCACTTACGCTATCTCCTGAGTGGGAAAAAACACTTGATGATTCTTGTCAGAGAACAGAGCTTGGTACAATGTTCCTTTTAAACCCTGTTCAGGTACAAGAACTCATTGAAACTACTGCTACAACACTATTAAGAGCCCATCAAACCTGTGGACGTCAGCCTGTTGTACTATGTTCACCAAGAATAAGACTTCCGCTTTATCAGCTTCTGGAGCGACATATTCCTACAGTTGTTGTTATCTCTTATTCTGAATTGATTACTGATATTAAAGTAGAAGCAATTGATACAATCGGCGATGCTTACTTAACTGACTAAGCTTATTAAAATATAAGAAGAAAATATTTATGAAACAAATATTATTATTTTTAATAAAAATTTATCAATGGTTTTCAAAATTCACACCATCT
>CABUAQ010000056.1 GCA_902489575.1 uncultured bacterium | reverse complement strand
TAATGTTAGCAAATGAAGGAATCAAATCAAAAAATTCTATCAAATACTGCATTATTTTTTACCGCATTAATTTGGGGACTTTCTTTTGTTGCCCAAAAAGCCGGAATGGATTACGTAGGACCATTTAGTTTTAATTTTATGAGAAGTATAATCGGCGGAATTAGTTTAATCCCTGTAATTTATTTTATTAAACTGGTCACTAAAGATAACAGACCGCAAAAATTAAAAAAACTACAGCACATCCTTCTGGCAAAAGCAGGACTTTCCTGCGGGACAGCACTTTTTATTGCAATGTCAATTCAGCAATATAGTATGCTGTACTCATCAGCCGGAAAAGCAGGATTTATAACTTCTCTTTACATAATCTTTGTCCCGCTTATCTCAATGTTTTTTGGTCAAAAACTTTCCAAAAATGTCAAGCTAAGTATAGTAATTGCACTTATAGGATTATATCTGTTATGCTTTAAAGGAGGCATTTCAGGATTTGATATTTATGATTTGGTACTTCTGATAGGTGCTGTTTTCTACGGAATACATATTCTTGTCGTTAATTATTTTTCAAAAAGAATTAATCCGACAAAAGTTTCTTGCCTGCAATTTTTTGTAGTAGGTTTTCTATCGCTTCCGCTTATGCTTTTATTTGAAACCCCGCATATTCAAAATTTCACAAATTGCAGTGTTCCAATATTATATGCCGGAGTATTAACTTGTGGTGTTGCATATACCTTACAAATTTTCGGACAAAAATACACTCTTCCGGTTGTTGCATCATTAATTCTTTGCTTAGAATCAGTTTTTGCAGTTATTGGCGGAGGGTTAATATTACATGAAACAATGGAGTTAAAAGAAATTCTTGGGTGCATATTTATGATTAGCGCAGTTATAATTTCACAAATTGATCCACAAGCACTCAAGCAAGTTTTTCGACAACCATCTCTGACAGAAGAAGAAAAAAACGAAGACTTTATCAGTTAGTAATATTTACAAATAGCACTTACGCTCTTGTCCAGCGACACCGGCATATAGTTCTACAAATTGTTTTGCAGGACTCACATCTATTTTAGACAGCAAAACTTCTTCAATCTGGAAAAAGCCCACGTCACCTGACATTTCAATATCAATTTTAATAGGTTTTCTTGTTCCTCGATGAATACCTATACGATTAATGGCATTTGCGGAATATTTGTGAATATCTCCAACCTTTGGAGTAGTATTTATTGCCATTGGAATACGTGCTCTACCTTTTGTCATATCACAACCGTCTGCAATTAGAATTATTCCAGCCTCAATTGAGTGTATTTTCCTTGAAGACATATGACCTATAATCGCCTCTGTCGCAACTGATTTAATTATGACTCTTTTATGAAGATTATCAGGGAAAATATGCATCAATGCCCGTTCAATAATTGGTTGAGCCAAAAGAGCCGACATCTCTTCATGCCCCTGACGTCCTATTGACATCCCCAAATCATGCATTAAACCTGCCAATATAACTGCACACATACTATCTTCAAACGTCCCTATTTCTTCTTGCTCCAAAGATGTTTGAATTTCAAATTCGTGCAATATATTCAACATTTTTATTGCATTTCCAACAACCTGACGCATATGAACAGGTCCATGGTCATTAAAACCAAGACGCCTTATTGAAACATTATTTGCATATTCCTGCATTTCCTGAAGTTCTTCATCAGCAAATAAATATTTTGCCAGTTCTAAACATACAGGGTTATTTTTTAATCTGTCCAGAATCTTTGATTCTGTTGTAATTTCCTTAACTGATTTCATAATTTTAACTCTTTATATATTACCTTGCATTAGTCTGTATTAATATTATAACTCATGTTTAATAAATAGTTAAGTGGGGCAAATCTGTTTTTCTAACAATTTACCCCACAAAATTTTTTAATATCAAAAATACTAAACCTATCCGCCAATATAGCTAAGAACACCGTTAATAAATGTCAGAGGATGCACTGGACAGCCAGGAATATATAAATCTATAGGATATTTTTCAAGAAATTCTCTATTTAATGCAGAACTTTCTTGGAACACTCCCCCGGAAATTGCACACGCTCCGCACAAAATAACTATTTTAGGATCCGGAACCGATTTATAACAATCTTCCAATGCATAAGCCATATTTTCTGATATAGGACCGGTTATTACAATCCCGTCAGCATGTCTTGGAGATGCCACAAAATCAATACCGTATCTGCCCATATCAAAGTTAACATTTGAACAAGCATTTAATTCCATTTCACAACCATTGCATCCGGCTGCTGATACCTGACGTAATTTTAATGATTTACCAAAAATCTGTACAATCTTTTCTTTAACCTCTACCGCAGATCTTTCATACACTACAAAAGGTACTTCTTCTGTTACAATAAGATTATCTCTATTTGTTGAAGAAAGTTTATAATAATTAGAAAAGTTTATTGCGTGCTTTTCACAAATATTTTTACAAGCCCCGCAAAAAGTACATTTACCCATATCTATAGATATAGGATTTAATTTTAAAGCCCCTGTAGGACATACATCCAAACATTTTCCACAATTTGAACATTTAGAGTTTTCAATTACTGGATAGCCTCTAAATTGCTCTCTCATTTGAGCATTTTTTATATCTTTTATAAATTGTTCACCTTGATAAATTCGTGATTTTAATGTATCAAACATAATCTTTATTCCTTATAAATCGTTTCCTGAATATGACAAATTAAAGCTTTTATTGCATAGCGGAAAGTCTGAAACCCCGTTATTTCTAACCGCAAGTGCAAGCCCGTACCAATTATTAAATGACGGATCTTTAATTTTGTATCTTGTTAAATTGCTATCACTATCAGTAAGTGCAACTTGTACAATTTCACCTCTCCAACCTTCAATAATTGATATTGCAAGACTATCAGGTGCTAATTGTGAATTAATACCTCCTGCAATTATCGGCTCATTTTTATAATCACCTAATTTGTCAAAAATTTTTCTTACCATAGCCAAAGATTGTTTAATTTCTTTATATCTTAACTTGAACCTTGCATTTACATCTCCTGAAGCTTTGAACGGTTTTTTCTCAAAATTCAATTCACCCATCCATCTATCAGGGAAGTCAAAGCGAGAATCTAAATCCACGCCTGATGATCTTGCAGCCATACCAACAAGTCCGATATCTTTAGCCTTTTCAAGACTAACAACACCTGTTTTCTCCAATCTTGACATTACAGTTGAATTTTTAAGCATTGTATTAACCATTCTGTCAACATCAGTCTCAACTTTAGACAATGTCTTTAAAGCACGTTGCAAAATCTCGTCAGACGGGTCAAAATTCACTCCGCCAACAGTAACAAAACCTCTGCCAAAACGGCTTCCGCACATTTCTAATGTAGTATTTATTACAAGAGTTCTTGTCGCACCAAACACAGATGCTCCCATTGCATAAGCTATATCACCTGCAATTGCACCTAAATCTCCTATGTGGATTGCCATTCTCTCCATTTCCAATGCCGCTTTTCTGATTAATTGAGCTTTATTAGAAACAGCAATACCCTTTAAAGTTTCCATTACCTGAGAAAAACCTGTATTATATGCAATTACGCTATCACCATTTATAGACTCGGCAAGTTGATTTGAAGGTCTTTTTAGCATCAAATCTTCAATTCCTCTATGCTGATAACCAAGCATTATTTCCAAATGATAAACAGTTTCCCCATTACACATAAATCTAAAATGGCCGGGTTCAATTACTCCTGCGTGAATAGGTCCAACCGCAACCTGGTGAACTTCTTCTCCTTCCATTTCAAAAAACGGATACTTATCTTGATTAATTCGAACAGGTTTTAACCATGGATGATGTAAAGGTTCTATCCCAAATTGTTCATAAAATTCTCTTTCAAAAATATGAAAAGATGGAACATCCTGAGTCAAAGATTCATAAGATTTTTTATCCTCAGGGAAAATTGCAGATGATATATATAAGTCACCATTTTCATCATCCGCAAGAATTACAAACAGTTTTGTACAACCGGATCCCCAGTCCTTTCCGAAAAATCCGACAGGACGTCTGCCAAGGTTTATAATTTCTTCTCTCAAATCCTCCATAGCTAATGTTGGAATATTTGATAAATTAACTTTTGTATTATTTTTTGTTTTAATCCAATTTGTCATATTTTCATCCTTGTAATTTATTAATTTTAAAATGCACCGGCAGCTAATTTGATAATATTATCCAAGCAATTCGGAACATATACGCCCAAAACAAAAACTATTATAAGCATTACCATCTGCGGTAGATACATAAATACTGAAACTTTATTTTTATTCTGTTCAATAAGTTTTGCCTTATCTTCACTCAATTCGCCAAATGCCATTTTTATAACAACTCTGCCGATTCCAAACAAAATAATTGTCAGAAGCAGTGCGAACAAAGCACATAATAAATAATGTTTTTCAATAATCATAGCTTTAATTATTAAAAATTCACTGATAAACAAAACTGATGTCGGGAAAGCACAAATTGCTAAAAATGAAATCACCCACAACCAGCCTGTTTTACTATCTGCACAGATAAGCCCGCTTACTGATTTTATTCTTTTAGAATCAAATAATTCTAAAACATTACCTGATGTAAGGAAAAATGATGCTTTTGCCAATGAATGACCGATTAAATGAAGTATTACAGCATAATAAGCAACCCCGCCTAATGCAAGCCCTATTGCCAAAATCCCCATATTCTCAATAGAAGAATATGCAAGCATTCTTTTATAATTTTTAATATGATAAACAAAAACAGTTGTGACAAACAATGATAAAAATCCCATAACGAAAAGTATTATCTTAGCATAATTTGTACAACCGGCAAGCTCCATAATTCTAAATACTCTGACAATAACTAAAAATGCAGAGTTTAACAAAGCTGCGGATAATAATGCAGAAATTGGTGATGGAGCTTCTGAGTGAGCATCCGGCAACCAAAAATGAATAGGTGCCAATCCCATTTTTGCACCAAAACCAAATAACATAAACACAAATGCTAATTTTAACCAAATTAAGTCAAATTCAGATGCATGTGCATAAAGTTCACCAAAGTTCATTGTATTGACAGCACCTGTTGAAATATTTAACAAAATAATTCCGACAAATGCCAACGCAATACCAATTGAACATATAAATACATATTTCCAGGCAGCTTCAATTGAATGTTTTGTTTTATTAAAATAAATTAAATAAGCACTTGATAATGTTGTTGCTTCAATCAAAATCCAAGAAACAGCCAAATCTGTACTCAAAATAGTTCCAGTCATTGATAATACAAAGATTAAAACCATTATTGAATAATGGTTTATTTTACGATCAGGAAATCCCAAATTTTTCATATACCCGAAATTGTAAATCCCGACCATCAAAAATACCAGCGATAATACTAATAAAAATATCATATTAACATTATCAACAGCAAAATACGGACAGCTGCCTCTGCCATATCCCTTTAATAAAAGTACTGTAGCGATAAAATGAATTAGCGCATACAAACTTACCATCAATTTATCAAAAGTTTTATTTTTAACAACCAGCATAATCAAACATGCTATAACCGGAAATATCAAAATTGTATTAATCATTATTCATAGTCCTTTAAATCTGATAAATGAGAAACTTCAAGGTCTTTAAACTCTTTGTTGATTTCATTCACAAACAACCCTAAGATATATACTGCGATGAAAACATCAAGTAAAACACCCATATTAACAAGCATAGGCATTTCTTTTGCTACAGACAATGACAAAAGAAAAATACCATTTTCCATTGTAATAAATTCAATTACATTGGAAATAATTTTATGCTTAATTGTAATAAGCCACAAACTAATAATAATTGTTGCAGCTGAAACCCCGAAATAAATCGGAGAAATCATCTTCATAGAAGAAATATAATAATTTGAAATTAAAAAGCCACCGAGTAAAATCAAACTTGAAATTACCAAACAGTAAAAGTGCGGAATATTAGCCGCAACATCACGGTTTGAATGGGTTTTTTTCAAAACTTTGTACAAAAACCAAGGTATAATAATTGATTTAACAATCAAAGTTTCAACAACCAAAAATACCAGGTTTAATAAATTTGTATGCTCCATACCGCAGCAGCAAATCAGGAACAACAAAATTCCCTGCACAATAAGAATCCTTATATGTGCAATAATTCTGCTTGTTGCAGCTAAATAAAGCATTGTAAGTCCAAAAAGAATTATAAATCCATCTGCCATAACTTTTATCTAACCTCCAAACATCCTTGCCGCAACAAGTGCCAAAACAACAAGCGATAATGAACTCATAATAAATATAAATTCAAAAACATGCGACATTCTTATTCTTGCCATACCGGATTCAATTGTTCCGATAAGTAATGATATTGTAACTAAAATAAGCAAATATAAAATCACACTTAGCCAACCAGAGACACTATTTGGAATGATTATATTTGCAATCAAAGAAGATACCAAAAGCATCTTAATTCCGTTTGCCCAGGTAAATAACGCCAAATCACTTCCTGAATTATCCAAAATCATAACTTCGTGAATCATAGTTAATTCAAGGTGAGTAGCCGGATCATCAACCGGAACCCTTGAACCTTCAATTAAAATCATTAAAAATAATACAACAACAGCAAATACAGTAATCAAAACCCCGTAGCTTCCTGCATTTTGCATAATCATAGATAAACTATCGAAAGTAAAGTTACCGCTGATTGCCATTATTGAAGCAATCAGCATAAAAAATGCAGGTTCTACAATTGATGTAAAACAAGCTTCACGAGAAGCTCCCATACCTTCAAAACTGCTGCCTGTGTCCATTGCAGAAATCAATGACATAAATTTACCTAAACCCAATGTATAAGCAAAAATTATCAATCCTGCCTGAACATTTATCATCGCACTTCCTGATGCCAGCGGGACAAAAGCCCCGGCAAACAGTGCTGTTGCTATCGCAAATACAGGTGCTATTTTAAATACCGCAGATGTTGTATTACTAATTACATAATCTTTTTTCATCAATTTAACAAAATCATACCAGGGCTGTAAGATAGGTGCTCCCTTTCTACCTCCCCAGAAGGCTTTTGTCTTTGTGATGATGCCCATCATCACAAATGGAACAAACAAAAGAATAATTAAATTTAATAACTTCATTATCATTTTTCTTTTACCTTATAAATAAACTTCCAATTATTACTATTAATAAAAACATTAATCCGTATTTAATATATGATTGAATATTTCCGCTTTGTAGTGCCTCAAATTTTGATAAAAACCACTCGTCAAATTTAACTAAAGGATTTATTACATAAGCTTCTTCAATATCTTCAATATGAAGATTAAAGTGTGCCGCATCAGGGAATAACTTTTTAGGTTTTTCAATATCAAAAACTTTTTTAAATAAAGGTTTTAACATTGACAAAAATGGACTCGCATAAGATGATGCGGTATACTGCATATGGTTATTTCCTCTGTTATAACCACATCCCCAGGTCTGATGCAATTGAATTTTGCTTCTTGTTAAACCTAATTTCAACAAAATCATTACAGTCACAAACATTATAAATACAGCTGCAAAAATAGCAATTGTCTGCATTAATCTCATAGGCTCGTAACAAACCGATGCAATATTCATAGTTGTTGTTGGTAAAAGTGTAAAAAGAATTTTTTTAATATACCAAAATACATACTGAGGATAAATTCCGATTGCCAATATGAACAGTGCTAAAACACCCATCGGCAAAATCATTTCCAATCCTGCATCACTATGAACTTTTTCATACACTTCACATCTTGGCATCCCGAGGAAAATTATACTAAATGCTTTTGTAAAACAAAGTATAGCCATTGTTCCAACAAAAGCCAGACCTGATATCGCAAACAATAATAGAAGTATTGTAAAGAAATTATGAATTGTTAAACCTTTAAACATACCGAAATATATTAAAAATTCACTCACAAAACCGTTAAATGGAGGTAATCCGCATATTGCAACCGAACCAACCAAAAACAGTAATGCTGTCCACGGCATTGATTTAATCAATCCGCCTAAAAATTCAACATTCCTGGTATGTGCCTTAAGATAAACACTTCCGGCTGCCAAAAACAGGAGTTCTTTAAATATTGAATGATTTAGAATATGCAAAATTCCACCGGTAAATCCAGCCAAAACCAGTACAGGATTGTTATATGTTAATCCCAACATACCAACCCCGATACCAATCCCTATAATACCGATATTTTCAATGCTGTGATATGCCAAAAGCCTTTTCAAATCATGCTGGGTAATTGCGTATAAAACCCCGTACAAAGCAGAAATTACAGATACCACCAAAACCGCATAAGAAATATACTTAGATGGTACTGCAACCCATGAAAGAACTCTCAATATTCCGTAAATACCTGTTTTAATCATAACACCTGACATAATTGCACTCACATGTGACGGCGCCGCCGGGTGAGCATCCGGCAACCAATTATGAAACGGAGTAAAACCTGCCTTTGTTCCAAAGCCGATAAATGCTAAAATAAATACTAAATTCGCCAGCGGGGAAGCACCCTGAAGGACTTTACCAAACTGCACAAAATCAAAACTTCCTGCTTTCACTGACAAAAGTGCAAACGCAAGAATTATAAATAAAACCGATACATGCATGAACACTAAATATTTAATACCGGCTTTCAAAACATCTTTCTTTTCACTTTCAAAAATAACAAGAAAAAATGAACTAAGTGACATAATTTCCCAACAAATCAAAAAACCTAATGCATTCTGGCAAGTAACAACCAAAAGCATTGATGCAATTAACATTGGTAAAAATACCAGATGTGAATTAATATTTTTTGATTCTAGATAAGGCTTCAGATATCCGTTAGAATAAACTACTGAAAGCAAACTCATTACCGTAATTATCATAATAAAAAATGCAGCTAAGGGATCAATAACAAAGTTCACCGTTCCCAATAAATGGTTAAAATTAAAAGATTGAACCAGCTCCCCCTTGCAAAACAAAACATTAACCGCAGGAATAAAACATAAAACCGAACCAACCGCTGTAAATATAGTCAGTACAATTGTTTTAAATTGTTTTTGAAAAAGCCCTGCGATAATTCCGCCCAGCAACAGGGTAACTATTCCGTAAAAATAACTAATCATAATAAAAATCCACCCTAAAGTATCTGTACAATCAAGTTTGTATACTTATTAAAAATAAATTTTCATCTACTTCTAAGCTCTTATACCATAAAAAATTCGGCTAAAAATTTTTCACAACACCGTTGTAAATCTAACAAAGTATAATGTCAAGAGTTAAAATCCTGAATCATAATTTTAAGAATTATAAAACTATATAAATTACTTGCAATTATTTTTTTTAGCGATAGAATAACAAGCGAACCCCACAGGTTCTTTTCTTTTGGACAATTTAAGAGTATTGTACCGAACACGAAATATGCCCGGTATCTTCCGAATTATTACAATATAATTCGGGTATGGTTGTCTGTAAAATCAAATTAGAAAAGAAGGAGATATGAAAAAAATGGTAGAAGTACAAAATTTAGATACAAAGGATTGTATCACACCGGGCAACGTTGCTCACGAACTTGCAGACAGCGTTATGCCAATGAAAGCAAACTTCAGAAAATCAAAGACATTTGTTCTTGCAATAGCAGCAGGTGCTCTGATAGCATTTGGAGCACAGGTTTCATTAACCGTTATGACCGGTACTGAAAGCGTAAGCTGGGGATTTGCAAAACTAATAGGAGCAATGACATTTGCAACAGGATTGATGATGGTTGTTCTAACAGGTGCCGAATTATTTACAGGTAACGTTATGATGACATTTGCAGTTATAGAAAAGAAGACCAGTTTCCTTAAACTTTTAAGAAACTGGTCAATTGTCTATGCAGGCAACTTTGTAGGTTCTATAATCTTAGCACTATTGATATACCTATCAGGCTGTTCTCACAACTCTCACGATGCACTTGGTGTAATGGGATTAACTACTGCATATACAAAAGCAACATTACCTTTTGTTGAAGCCTTCACCAGAGGGATTTTATGTAACTGGTTAGTTTGTCTTGCTATTTGGATGGCATCATCTTCCAGACACGTTATCGGTAAGATCTTTGCAATATTCTTTCCCATTATGACATTTGTGGCTTCAGGCTATGAACACAGTATTGCAAATATGTATTTCTTAACTAACGGTTTGTTTTTAAAACATACCCCGTCAATTGTCGCAGCGTCAGGTTTATCAACTGATCAAATCGCAGCATTAAACCTTAAGTCCTGCCTGCTAGGAAACTTGCTCCCTGTTACCCTCGGGAATATAATAGGTGCATTGGTCTTTGTTGTCTTATTATTCTGGACAGCTTACCTTAGAGATGACCACAAAAATTAATTTATATATAGCAAAAAGACCGAAAAGTTTAATTTTCGGTCTTTTTATTCAATAATTGAATTAAAGAAGAAACACAAGCCGTGAAAAAGATTTTATTTATAATTATTTTAATATTTTTAAATACAACATCAGCACTTGCATCTGATGAAATTAACCTTGAGTTTGATAATAACTTTTCTAAACTCACACTGAATGATACAAAACACAAAACTCCGTCTGCAGGTGAAAAAATTGTAATAAATGATGCCCCTGCAACTCAAACACCCGTTGAAATTCCTGATATAATTGATAATTCAAATTCAATCACCCCGCATTCAAAATTTTTCAACGGATTATCACATACAGCACACGATTTATACAATCTTAAAATAGAAAACACAGACTCCCCATCTTGTTTATTTAAAGAACAATTAACAAAAAAATTTGAAAACGGCCCAATTGACAGTATACATACATGGGGAGTTATTCAAAGTAATTTTGATACTACAATTTCTGAAAACAGTGACACTGATACAAAATTTAACGTAGGTCTGATTAATGTAATTTTTGACGCAAAAATGAAAGGCGGTAAAGATAATTTCCGATTAATGCTTGATCCCACACATCAGCACACAAGACCATTTATGCAGCAATTCGTACAAGATGCATACTATGAAACGACAAGAATTCCTCATCACAAAATATTAATAGGTAACTCTCGTCCGGGAGTCGGTTATGAAGGAGCTCAATCACCTTATACATTGCCTTTTGTAAACCGTTCTCAAATTTCACGTAACCTTGCAAACGTACGTAAAGTAGGGATAAGAGTTAGAGGGGATTATTCACTTGTAGATTATGATTTTGGCGGATACAGTTCAGACACCTTTTTCTCAGAATTTATGCCAGGAATTGAATTTGACGGCTGGGTCAATATCAAACCGCTTGGAAAAACTGACGGCAAATACGGCAAACTTGTTACAGGCGGAGGTATTGTTGCCGGTTCCAGAAATTCTATTGATTACTTTGTTGGTGGAGCATACATTGGATATGAATATAAAAAATTCTGGACAAGAATGGAATATGCAACTTCTGACGGCTCTAACGGGGGGTCAGGTCTAACTGATAAACGCCGTCAAGGCTGGTATGTCACTATAGGCTACCATATTACAAAAAAATTAGAAATTCTTGCCCGCTATGATGAATTTGATCCGGATAAAACTATCGGAAACAATAATCAAAGAGAATATACTGCAGGTATTAATTATTACTTAAAAGGGCAAGCAATGAAACTTATTCTAAACTATATCTATTGCCAGAATGATGCAAAACCGGACAGTCACAGAATTCTTGTAGGTACACAAATTGCTTTGTAATATTCTTTATTTTTTAAATTTTGGCTTGTATACTTATTCAGATAGTAAATAATGTTATTGTTTTGGGATTAAGAATTGTTCTGTGACCTATTGAATCTTTTATATCTTATTTTTTTCCATTTCTTTATACAACATCAGGTAAAAGAGAAAAATGCCACCTGCATATAATATTGTATACCAAGTAATTATATAAAAAATAGCATATCCCATTTGTACTTTCCAGTTTCTTTCATTTGGATTAAAATCATATTTCATATGTACCACCAAATATATAATACAATATAGTTTCCGACTAGACCTAAAAATATATTTTGCATTAATTGTTCAATAAAATTAATATTAAAACTTGGAAAACCTATAGGACAATGAATAAAATAGACAATTACAAGTATTGTTAATTTTAAATAATTAGATTGTTTAAGTTTTTGAATAAATTTAGATACCAAATAAAAATTCTCAGAATTCTCTATTTTTTTATAAGCAAAAGGCAAGACGAATAATCGTCCTATTACTATTAATAATATTATCTGAAGGTTCAAACATTGCAATCTCTAACAAAATTATGACAAAAGGTCCTAGCCCCGCAATCATATTTATCATTAGTAAACATACAATATTTTTAAATATTTCT
>CABUAQ010000055.1 GCA_902489575.1 uncultured bacterium | reverse complement strand
TTTTCATTAAACTCTCCTGAAATTTTCAATAATCAGGTTACATAAGAGTTGATTTTATATAGCTAAGCATTTTCAATAGAGCTGCACTTCTATGTGAAATACTATTTTTAAGATCTTCTGACATATCAGCCAGTGTAACTCCGTAACCGTCGGCAATAAATATTGGGTCATAACCAAACCCGTTTATACCTGACGGGGATTTTGCAATTTTACCATGGCACTCTCCTATTTCTCTGTTCAGAACATTTCCAAACTCATCAACAAGAGTCATAACACAAACAAATTTTGCATTTCTATTAGTAAATGGGGCTAGGTTAGTCAGTAATTTATTAATTCTATCCTGCGGAGTTTCAGCATAGCGGGCAGAATATATTCCCGGAGCACCACCTAGGGCTTCTACACACAGACCTGAATCATCAGCAAGTGTTATTGTTCTTGAAAGCGAGGCTGCTTCTTTTGCTTTTTGAAAAGAATTTTCTTCAAAGGTTGTGCCTGTTTCTGCAGAATTAAAACCTTCCGGAGGTAGTATAAATTCTACTCCTGAATCTCTAGATATCTCATTTATTTCTTGTAATTTATGAAGATTGCCTGTTGCAAAAACTATTTTAATGTTATGTTTATTTTCCATATCTACGCTGCCTCTTTCCAAATTCTTTAATACAATCAGACAACAATGTCTTGCCAAACTCAGGCCAAAATTCATTTACAATAATAATTTCCGAATATGCAATTTGCCACAAAAGATAATTCGATATACGTTGTTCTCCACCTGTTCTGATAAGAATATCAGGATCCGGAGTTCCTTTTGTATACAAATTATCAGATATAAGTTCAGATGTAACATCATCTGCGGATATACCTGATTTAATTATATTTTTTACAGCATTTGTAATTTCATCACGCGAACCATAATTTAAAGCAATTTGAAGAATTACACCTGTATTATTTTTTGTTGTTTCTACTGCATTTGCTAATATTTTTTGCAATTTATCAGATAATCTTGAAATATCACCAATAAAATGTATTTGAACATTTTCATTATGCATTTCGGAAAGCTCATTTGACAAAGTTATTGCAATAAGCTCCATCAAGAAATCCACTTCTTCTTTTTTGCGATTCCAATTCTCAGTAGAAAAAGCGTATGCTGTAAGATATTTAACTCCAAAATCATTACAGGCACGAAGAATTTCTTTTAAGGCTTCAACCCCTTTTTTATGACCAACAGCAGTAGGTAAACCTTTATTCTTCGCCCAACGTCGATTTCCGTCCATTATAACTGCAATATGTTTTAAATTTGTATTTTCAACTATCGACTTAATAACACTATCCATGATTTATTACTCCACTATAGCCCCGTGCGAAGCATTTTGAACATTTTTTGCATATTTTGTAAGGTAACCTGACTTACATTTTAATTCATAAGGTTTTAAAGAAGCTCTGCGAATTTGCAGTTCTTCTTCCGGAACAATAAGGGAGATTTTTCTTGTGTTAATATCAATTTTAATTTTATCCCCATCTTGAATCAATGCAATCGGACCGCCTTCCGCAGCTTCAGGGCAAATGTGTCCTATGCAGACACCTCTTGTTCCGCCTGAAAATCTTCCGTCCGTAACCAGAGCACACGTTGTACCAAGCCCTTTCCCCACAAGTAATGATGTTGGTGCAAGCATTTCTCTCATTCCCGGACCGCCTTTTGGACCTTCATATCGAATTATCACTACATCACCGGCCTGAATTTTATCTTGTTCTAAAGCTGACATCGCATCTTCTTCAGAATCAAATGTTTTTGCTGTACCTTCAAATTCGTAGCAACTTTTATCAATGCCTGAAATTTTTGTTACACAGCCTTCTGGGGCAAGATTTCCATATAAAATACCAAGTCCTGGTTTATTTGTAACCGGTTTATTATACGGGTAAATCAGCTCATAATTTACATATGCTCTATCAGCTATACTGAAAGTCGATAATCCGCTTACTGTTTGCTTATTTATAATTCCAATATCAGCATCTTTTAAAACTTTTAATAGCGCAGGTATCCCGCCTGCGTTATGAAAAGCTGTCATTGTCGGCTCAGCAGCAGGATCAAGCTTAACTATTTGATGTATTTTATGACTAAGTTCTTCAAAATCATTTAAAGTAACATCAAGTTTTCCCGCATTAGCTAAAGCTAAAATATGCAAAAATGAATTTGTAGATCCGCCCATTGCTAAATCACAAATTATTGCATTACGTAATGTTTCTTTATCAACAATATCCAAAGGGCAAATATTATTTTTTACTAACTCAACAATTTGCATGCCGCTATCAAAAGCGATTCTGCGCTTTTTAGAGGAAACAGCAGCAGATGTTGCACATAAAGGTAAGCTCATACCCATAGCTTCAGTTAGGCAAGCCATTGTATTTGCAGTGTACATACCCTGGCATGACCCGGCTGTCGGGCAAGACTCTTCTTCTAATTCCAGAAGTCTACTTTCATCTATAATTCCATTTCTAAATTTTCCGACTGCCTCAAATGAACCTTTTATCATTGTTAATTTTTCGCAACGGCTTTCCCCGTCAAGCATAGGTCCTGCTGTTACAATAATAGTTGGAATATTCAATCTTAATGCAGCAATAAGCATCCCCGGAGTAATTTTATCACAGTTAGAAAGCAAAACAAGCCCATCAAGCTGGTGAGCTTCTGCGACAGTTTCTATACAATCAGCAATTAAGTCTCTTGAAGGAAGAGAGTAACGCATTCCACAGTGCCCCATTGAAATTCCGTCACATACTGCAGGAACTCCAAAGATAAAAGCTTGTCCTCCGCCTGTATGTATCCCCTTTTCTATTTGACGTTCCAAATCTCTCATTCCTATATGTCCCGGAACCAAATCAGAAAAAGAGCTTGCAATCCCGATAAATGGAGCTTTCATATTCTTTTTGCTAACTCCTGTTGCCATTAATAATCCTCTGTGTGGGGTTCTGGCAATCCCCTTTTTTATACAATCACTTCTCATTATAATTTTACCTTTATTATGTTAAAATCTTCATCCCATTCTATTTCACCAACAGAATCGATACCAAGATAATCATATGAATTTGCAATATATTGTTTTACAAACATTCCCTTTTGACCTAAAAGTTTAATAATATCCGGCAATAGTTTGGAACTTCCCGCAATCGTGCCTGCTATTGAGGTTGCTTTTTCTCCGTCAAAGTAAATTTTTTCACCTGCAAATTCAAACTCTTTTAAATCACTATGAGCACAAGGCAGGGCATCCGAAACCAAAAGTATTTTATTCATCTGTTTAGCCTTAAACAAAAGTTTTAAGGCATCATCGGATACATGAATTCCATCTGCAATGACTTCCGTATATATCTCATCTTCAATCAAAGCGCTAAGAGCAGTGGTTTTACCCCTGTGTGAAACTCCTTCCATTGCATTAAATGTATGAGTTGTCCCGCTGCAACCCCTCAAATCTCCGCCAACACAGTGGCCGGCTTGAATTTTTATACCTTTATCAGATATATAGCGGATAAAATCGTTCTCTGCCAGTTCAGGAGCTATAGTTATAATTTTAATAAAATCATCTTCGAGTAATTTAAAATTATCAACAGTTAGCGGCATAAAATACTCTGAATTATGAATTCCTTTTTTCTTTGGATTTAGAAATAAACCTTCTAAATGAATTCCGCGAATTTTTGCCATGTCTGGTGTTTGTAATTCACCAGCACGCTTAATAACCTTAATTTGAGCATTAATATTTTCTATGCTGTCTGTAACAAGGGTAGGGAATATATATCCAACACCTTCTTTTAGAATTTCTTTACTAAGCTCAAGCACTTCATTGACAGTAGCTTTGTTGAAGTCAACCCCGTAAGCTCCGTGAAAATGCTGTTCGACAATAAGTTTTGTTTTCATAGGTCCTCCAAAATCAGGTAATTACCAAATTTAAATTACACTGCCTGCAAAGACTTTTCTTGCCTCTTCTCTGTCATCAAAGTGTACGGTTTTATCTTTTAGAATTTGATAATCTTCATGACCTTTCCCCGCAATAAGTACTACATCATTATTATCCGCGAGTGATTTTAGCAGAGCGATAGCCTCACCTCTATCAGGTTCAACCGTAACTTTTTCAGGGTCAACAGACTGCAAACCTGCTATAATGTCTGTTATAATCTGCTGCGGGTCTTCACTTCTGGGATTATCACTTGTAATAACAATCTTATCAGAAAGTTTTTGAGCGATAGCACCCATTTTCGGGCGTTTTGTTGCATCCCTGTCACCACCGCATCCAAATAAACAGATCAATTTACCGTCAGACGGGGTTATTTCTCTTGCAGATTTTAGGACATTTTCCAAACCATCAGGAGTATGTGCGTAATCAACAATTACAAGAGGTTTTTTATTAACTACTTCAAATCGTCCCGCAACACCGTGAACACTTTGCAATGCTTTTAACGCAACTTTAACATCAATACCCATAGCAATCGATGCTGTTAACGCAGCTAAAACATTATACACACTGAACATACCATTCATATGAAGATTTACACTGTATTCGCCATCTGCCAATACGAGTTTAAATTCAGCACCGCTGGGCGAAAATTTAATATCCTCTGCCATTACATCTGCATTTCCTTTTATACCGTATGTGTATCTTCGAACCCCTTCCGGTACTATACCTAAAAATCTCGCGCCATACGCGTCATCCAAATTTATTACCGCGAAATCACCCTCTGTAAGGCGTTCAAATAATAATGCTTTTGCCTTAAAGTAATTTTCCATTGTAATATGATAATCAAGATGATCTTGTGTCAAATTAGTCAAAACAGCTCCGTTAAAACGGCATCCTCCGACTCTGTTTTGTTCAAGAGCATGAGAACTTACTTCCATAACTACATTATCAATTTTTTCAACATCTTTAATCATTCTTAATGTTGCCTGTAGTTCCGGTGCCTGCGGTGTTGTATGCTTTGCATCTCTATATTCACCGTTTGAAGATAATTTATAACCTAATGTACCGATAAGTGCACATTTCTCACTATTTTCCTCAAATATCTTTTGAATCAAGTGGGTGACTGTAGTTTTACCGTTTGTGCCTGTAATACCAATTAAATTTATTCCCATAGAAGGACGTGAGTAAAACCTGTCAGCAATATCAGCAATTTTATGTCTTGTTGAATCAACCTGAACCTGTGGAACTTTTATTCCATCAATTTTTCTTTCAACAAGTAGTGCCGCTGCACCATTATCTATCGCCATTTGAGCATATTCGTGCCCGTCAGTATGTTCACCTACCAAACAAACAAAAATATCACCTTTTTTTGTTGTTTTTGAATTGTAGGATATACCTGATATTTCTACATTTTTAAAGTTTATTAAATCATCATATTTTAAGTACTCAATTAATTCATCTAATTTCATTTTATATTTCTCCTATTTAATATTTTTTAGAATTTTGAGCGGGAATTTTGTCCGGTTTAAGGTCTAAAATTCTTGCGGTTTGTTCTGCAACTTCTTTAAATACCGGACCTGCAACTGTATTTCCCCATACAGGCCCTTTTTTGGCACTATCAATAACGACATATATCAAAACTTTAGGATCACTTGCCGGCAAGTAACCTATAGTTGAGGTGTACATAGCGCCTGAATAACCGGCCCCATTTTCTAACGGTTTTCTTGATGTCCCTGTCTTGGCCGCAACATTATATTTATCCATTTTAATGACAGACCTGCCGTTATTAATACTCATTGCAAGAAGTTTTGTTATAGTTCTTGCAGTTTGGGCACTTACTGTCGGTATATACTTAACTTTTTCTACTTCCTCCTCCGGGGAATATTTTATAACATGCGGAGTTACTCTGATACCATCATTTGCAAGCGCTGAGACTGCTGATACCATTTGCATAATAGATACAGATGTTCCATACCCGTACGACATTGTCATATGGAGCCCTTTATCCCACAATTTTGGAGCTGCAAGAAGCCCTGAAGATTCTCCCGGCAGGTCTATACCTGATTTCTCACCAAAGCCAAATTTTTTAAGCATATCATAAAACTCTTTATGTGTCATCAGATAGCCTATATTTACAGATCCAATATTACTTGAGTGCTCAAATAGGTAAACCAGATTAATTTTGCCCGGAGCTCCCTTTTCATGGTAATCATAGTTTTCAATAGTATAACCGCCGTACTTCATTCTTCCGGAATCTTCTATTATTGAATTCTCATTAATTTTTCCCAATTCCATAGCACTTGTTACAGTAATAGTTTTAAATGTAGAACCAGGCGGGTAAACATCTGTTAATGTCCAATTTTTTATCTGAGTATTAGTGGCCTTTTGAAAATTATTAGGATCATATGTAGGAGATACAGCATATGCCAAAATCTCACCATTTCTTGGATTCATTACAATAACAGCACCACGTAATGCTTCTTTCTCTTCAATAATTTTTTGAAGTTCTTTTTCACAAACATGTTGTATCGCCGCATCAATAGTTAGAGTTATATCCTGACCTTTTGGATTTTGAGTTGGCAGCACCGGATCTGTCGAAAAATTGTAAATAATTTTACCATCTCTTGTTTTATCATAAGTAGCCTTAACTGTGTGTTCAAGTCTGTCTTTTGCGGTTAATTCAACCCCATTCGACACATTTGCATCAAAATTGTAAAACCCTAAGACATGAGATGCAAATATACCTTGAGGATACTCTCTGGTATTTTTTTTGTCTAAGCTTATTGATCTAAAACTGTTATCATTAATTATTTCCATAATTCTTTTTGCAGTATCACGATCAACATCTTTTTTTATCGCGATAACAGGAAATTTTGAATTGGAAAGAGTTTCATATAATTTTGCCTCAGACATTCCTAATACAGGTGCAAATAATTTAGCAATTTTTCTTGGCGTTTCCTTCTTGGAGTAATCGACAGGCCTTGCATAAATATTATAATAAATTCTATCAGTCGCGAGTTTTATGCCATGTCTGTCATAAATATCGCCTCTTACAGCAAAATCATGACTCGAACGCTGCATTTTTCCGCGTTCTCTGTACTTTTGAAGATCAAATATCTGCACTATAAATAAATGGACTACCAGAATAAAAATTGCAATACAGTACAATATATCTAAAATATTTGATACATTATTGCAATACCTGTTTTTGGTACTTCTGTCGTTTGTGTCCAGATCTCTTTTCATTACACATCCCTTACGTAAGTAATTTTAGCACAATGCCATTCAAATTTCTCAATTATTAAATAAAATTACGAAATATAATATTTTATGTAATTATAGTATATTAGTGTTATGAAATACAAAAATCTTATTTTAACAACATTATGCATGGTATTATTTAACTCAAACTCCTACGGAGCAAATATAGTTTATCCTAAATCTGATAATGTTGTTATAAACGCTAATACAACATTTTTTATAGGGAGTGAAGATCCTCAAAAAACATTAAAAATTAACTCAGAAAATGTTGAAATTCATCCATCAGGAGGCTTTTACCATGTGGTAAATCTTGTTGAAGGTGAAAATCAATTTACTATAGACAATGGTGTTGAAGTTAAAGTGTATACAATCATTAAACCCTCAAAAAAGATAACTCCAGAGTTTTTTAAAATAATGTTTGCAGGACCGATAATGTACACTGTATCAACTGATGGTGCGCCTCTTCGTTCAACTCCGTTTGACGGAGGCATAAACAGGCTGCAACATCTGGAAAAGGGAATTCCGTTAAAAATAATAGGTGAGTATGGTAATTTCTTTAAAGTTCAGCTCGCACGCGATGATTATGCCTGGATTGGAAAAAATTTTGTACAAATAAATAAATCCTATGATTACTCTCCTGCAAAGATGACCAATTACACCTTAGTCGAAAATGAACAAAAAAGAACCTATACAATAAAGCTTGATAAAAAGGTTCCATACATACTCAGTGAAATCACAGGGTTGGTACCGGATGATGATGACGGCAATTATACAGAAAAAAATAATACCTTAAATTTAGTTATTTACAACGTTGACGGATTTGCTGAAAATAAATTTGAGTTAAATATAAAACCTACAGGCAGGATGATCGGTTACAAGAGTTACTATAATCAAAATAACGAATTAGTAATTGAAATCAGAAATTTCCCAAAAATTGACTCGAAGAACCCGCTAAAAGGAATATCTATAACACTGGATCCGGGACATGGCGGGGATGAATACGGTGCAATCGGCTGTCTTGGCGATAAAGAAAAAGATATTAATCTCGCGATATCACTTAAATTAAAAGATTACCTGCAAAAATCAGGCGCAAACGTATTTATGGTTAGAGAGGATGATCGGTATGTAGACTTATATGACAGGGTAAAATTTTCCCAGGCCCACAGCACTGATATATTTATCAGTATCCATAACAATGCCCTGCCAGATGACTTAGCAGCTCTTAGAAGTTCCGGTTCAAGTATATTTTACTTCTACCCTCAATCACAAGAACTTGCTACAAAATTACTTATGGCCATTACAAAAGATTTGCCAATGGATGATGACAGGGTTAGGCAGGCAAGTTTTGCAGTTGTACGAAATACCGAATCTCAAAGTGTCCTTGTTGAATTTGGATATCTTATTAATCCTGTTGACAACGCGCTTTTGATAACGTCTGATTTTCAGGATATGGCAGCTCAATCAATATTACACGGTTTGGAGAATTATTTGAATGATAAATAACAGTGAAAAACTCGGGGCATTCATAGTTCCTACAGGAATCGGAGCGTCAATCGGCGGTTATGCCGGTGATGCAAGCCCTTATGCAAGAAAAATTTCTCAATATGCAAAACTTATTGTAAATCCTAATGTTGTTAATGCGGGAGGTTTTTCAGGAATAAATGACAATATGTTTTATACTGAAGGATATGCCATTGACGAATTTTTTAAAGGAAAATTAAACTTATTACCGTCGATAGCTAATAAAATTGGCATAATATATGACAGAGCAATACCGGATGATGTTTTAAATATTCACATAAATACCCAAAATGCTGTTAGTGCTGTTTATGGAACAAATATTCTCGCATATGAAGTAACCAATCAAGAAGTCGGAGTAGAGTTCTATATAACAGATGGAGGAATCTCAACAGGAACAGTTAATAATATAGCAACTATAGATGAGGCCTGCAAAAAGCTTCTGAATAAAGGATGTGAGGCTATTGCAACAGTTTGTCTTTTTGATGAACCGGAAGAAAAAAATCCCGATTATGCAAATGCAAAGGGAGCAGACCCGGTGGGTGGAGTAGAAGCTATTATATCACATTATATAACAAAACATTTTAAAGTTCCTTGTGCACATTCCCCTGCTTTTAGAGATTACGCAATTTCACCGCTGCAGGTGAATCCTAAAGCCGCTTCTGAATACATAACACCAACGTTTTTGCCCTGTATTTTACTTGGATTGGCTAATGCTCCAAAGTTGGTAAGTAGCGGCGGTTTATCGATAAAGGATACGGATTTTCTTGTAATGCCTTATAATTCTCTTGGCTCTATACCTGTTTTTGAAGCTGTTAAGCAAAATATAGTAGTTTATGCGGTAAAAGAAAATTTAACAGAGCTTGATGTTACAAAAGATAAGCTATTCCCAAATTCAAACATTATTGAAGTAGAAACATACAGTGATGTTATAAAGTTAATTTGCGAAAGTTAACAGCTCCGGTTCTTGTTTGACTTCGTAAAACATCTTAGACGCAACTTGAAATTTATGCGGTTCTGAACTAACATAAAATTTTTCAAAACACTTGTCGGAAGAATTCAGAAGATTATCTTTTTTTAACTCGGCTTTTATAAAATCAGCAAAAGCAATTGCAGGATCAATAAACATATCTCGCGGTGCAAACTCAGCCAATATATCCAATAAAAACGGATAATGTGTACAACCTAAAACTATTTTATCAGGATTGCATTCAAGCATTTTATCCAAATCATTTTTTATAATATCAATACTTTCAGCAGAATTCATAGTATGTTCTTCAACAATATGCACCCACTTAGGGCAAAACTGCCCAAAAACATCAATGTTTTGATTATATTTAGAAATCTCCCGCGTGTACACTCCGGATTCTATGGTTGCTCTTGTTGCAAAAACTCCTAATCTGTTAACACTTAGGTTTGCCAAAATTTTAGCAACTGACTGTACTATAGGAAAAAGTTTAAAATTATACTTATGTTTCACGTCATCATAAATAACTGAAGATGTTGTATTACACGCCATAACAACAGCCTTACATCCTTCATCTTCAAAAAATCTGAATATGTTATCAGAATAAGACAAAAGCTGATCTTTAGTCTTTTCTCCATAAGGCATATGAAGGGTGTCTCCGTAATAAATATAGTTTTCAAAAGGCATAATCTTCTTAACTTTATTTAAAACAGTAAGTCCGCCAATACCAGAATCGAAAAATGCTATCGGTAAATTATTTACACTATTTGAGATACTCATCTATACCCTCAGCTATTGCCTTTGCAGTGGATTGTTTTCTGCTGTCTGAAACTAATTGGGCCCGCTCTGACGGATTAGAAATAAACCCGACTTCAATCAATATTGCCGGAGCAGTCGTATGATTTATAACATAAAATTTAGATTTAAACAAGCCTCTATCATGCGCCTTTACATGGTTCAACAATGATGCGTGAACCGTTTTTGCCAGTTGTAAACTATTATCTTTGTAATAATGCGTTTCCATCCCGTTTGGTGAATCTATGTTACTTGAGTTCACATGAACACTTACAAAAACATCCGGATCAACATTTTCACAATACTCTACACGCTCTTTCAAAGACACTGTTTTATCTGCGTCACGGGTCATATAAACTTCATATCCTTTTTTTCTTAATAAATCAGCCACACGCTCAGAAATATCAAGCGTTATATTTTTTTCATAAATTCCGTTGCGCGTTGCTCCAACATCACTTCCGCCATGACCGGGATCAACTACTACAAACTTTTTGCCGCTAACTTTTGGAACTGTAATTTGAACCGGTTCAGCAGGTGTAATCACTTCCATCACAGGTTTATCAATCTTTTGCTTAATTCTTATAGTTTTTCCGTCAACACCAGCATGTATATCGATAGAATCTGAACCCGCAGCGGGAACTGTTAATTTTATTCCACCATTTTTTAAAGCAGCAAATTTTATCCCCGCGAGAGCAAGCGACGATTTAGGATTAATATCCTGGTATTTGTCAACATTGAAAAAATACAAATCAAGATTTGATGTACTTCTCTCTATTCCATAAATAACAGGCTTAGAAAAAATAATTTTTATTGAATTTGTTTTAATATCACTAACTTCCTCGTAAGTAGAAGTCAATGCAGACATTGACGAATATAAGCCATGAATATTACCATTAACTTTATCAATCAGAACCAAGTGCTGAGCATCACCATATATAATAGGGACATAATTCGGGGCATTCGGACTTTTAATGACAATTCTTGCGGTAGTTCGATCAAATTGACCAACCTTTACCGTATCAGACTGGTTTATATATACATCTTTGTTTCGGATAGATGGATTAACATAAGCATTTGGGATATCAAACACCGTCCTTGTTGGATTTGACAGATGAATAGGCTTTGTTATCGTCAATGAACCATTACCATTGATATGTATAACATTATTTTTTATATTTACATTGTCAACATAATAGTTTGTAGGCAGTACTAAATCCTTTTTAGAAAGTATATAATTTTCATCCTCAGTCGTACCAAGCTTAAAAGCTGAATTTATTTGACTGATAAGGTCATTTTGAACAGCAGAAACAGGTGTTTGTATAGTTATTGGTTCGTAAAATCCGTTGACAGAAGATGCAGCATCTGTATAAATATGCTGAAAATAATAATTTTGGATTTGCGGCTGCTTAAAACGTACAAACAAAGTGTTGTTTAATTTTCTGAGTTGAATATTATGAGGATTAAACCCTTGATTATAATATATAACAACTCTTACTATATTAGGATTAACTGAAAATTGTTTTACGAGTACCTGCTTAATATCAGCAGATGACAGGAGCATATCTTGAGGAGGGCATCTGAGTACTGAAGAATTCAAATCGAAATACACTTTTTGTTCCTCTTCAATAATATAGAGCTTTGGTTGTACCGAAAAAGAAAACTCTTCATTGTCAAACGAGTTTATAGACATAAATGAGGAAGAATTATCAAATGTAACTGAAGATATATTCAAATCTCCGGAAGCAAATACCCCCGGGACAAAGCTAAGGATAAATGTAAATATGCATAAAAATTTCAGCCATATATTTTTCATAATCGTCACCTAATGAAATTATATCCCGATTATTAAATATGGCAAAAATGTTACACATTTATAATATTATCCTTACCTAACATATAGGCTAATTGTGTCCTGTTAGCAGCACCAAAATTATAAATTATCTCACTTACGTGCGCTTTGATAGTGTGCTCACTTAAAAACAGTATCCTTGCGATTTCTACATTCTTTTTACCTTCAGCAAGATACCTGCAAATTTCCATTTCTCGTTTTGATAAATTCATAACTGCCCCCTTGTATTTTTATTATACTATATTT
>CABUAQ010000054.1 GCA_902489575.1 uncultured bacterium | reverse complement strand
TATAACTATTTACCCTAGAAACTTGTTTATTATCAAAATGTTCTGATATCTTCATAGGTAATATTAATCATGTATTTTCCTTAAAAAATTTATTAATTTGTTTTAGTCGATTTTTCATATCTTTCTTCTTTTGTTTATATTTTTTGCGTTTTCTACCGAATGTTATTACCGAATACAGATTGTACTTTATATATTTCAACATATTCCAACTTAGATTTAACCTATCTCTCAGCACGTCAACATTAATAATGGAATTAATCTTTTTATATATAACTTCCTCATAAAAAGGCGAAAACTTAGCATATTTCCACCAGATTTCCGCCAAATCGACTTCCGGATTATTCCACGGCTTAATTTTTCCTGCATAGTGAACAATATATGGATTCTTACGTGCTGAAAAATACTCAGTATATTTTTCATAACTAAGCAACTGTTCTAAATGTTTCACATAATATGGATGATGCCACAAAACATTCCACTTCATTTCTAATGGCAAGTAATTGCTATCAAACACAGCATTCAAAACACACTGATCTACATACATCGGATTTTGAATTTCTGTCAATTTTTTAAGGCACGCATTGGTAAAATTCATCTGTTGAAGTTTTTTAATATCTAAAAGCAAAACTCCAGCCTGAAAATAACTTTCCGGATGTTTCATTGCTAATTTTTGAGTTAAATAATCAAAAATATTGCCTTTATGCAATTTTTCGGCCATTAGTGCACAGTGCATTCCAATATCTGGAACAGCAGCCAAAGCATACTTCCTCATATTCATCCGATACAATACCGCAACATCTTCATGAGCCGCTAAATCGCAATCAAGATACAGGATTTTACTAAAATTCATAAATATCTCAGGGATAAAAAAGCGGTAATACGTTGCGATTGTAAAGTAAGCATTCAATGCAAAAATTGAAGTATCAATATCAGTCAAATATGACTTAATATCAATAAACTTCACAAAAAAGCCATCTTCCTCTAAAGATAAAACACGTTTTTTATTACTTAGAGAAATATCACCATCAAGCACATAAATCTCGTATTTATCCTTTGGTTGTCGGTGAGCTTTAATAGAGGAAATCATTACCCCCAGATAAGGAGCATAATTATCGTCAGCAGACAAACAGATAGAAACACCCTCTTTACCAAATTTAGGAAGAAGGTCAATTTTAGCACTTTCTTCAACATGCCAATGCTGACATTTTTTAACCAGCCACAAACCCTGGCATACGACAATTATAATAACTTACTTTTTGATAATCTTGTTTTTTATGGATTTTAAATAAAATATCAAAAATTATTTCACAATACTCCAAAAACAGCTCTTTTTTCATAATGAACATATTATAATAATATCCCTGCGTCTGAGCAAGATAAGGTTCAACAAGCCCATCATATTTTTTGTTTTTTTGGCATAACAAAGCAACCGCATCCAACAAATCTGAGGTTCTGTGATTTTCTTGCCAAATTTTCTGAGACGTTTTAGCTCCGCCATTGGTCTCAAATGGTGCGGTTATATCATAATCAGCAAAAGAATCTATATCCTCTTGAGAAAACAAACGACGATAATGACAAAACCCAATATAATCGGGATTTCCTAACTTGTCATAATTTTTCCATGCCCAATAAATAGCAGTCATCTCAGCAAAATGAGGATTAAGCACTGAAATATTATCACCGGTATCATCACCAATCATATTATCCAACATCCACTGTTTTTCTTCATCAGACAATGTTGAACATGCCCGCCCCACGTGTATCGGCTCAAAAACATCATCTTTGAACAACTTCGCCGGTTTATGATAGGCAACCAGGATTTTTATCAACTTCATAGATTTTCTTTCATAAAACAACTGACAATTTTAATCTTTATTACTCACTTATTTTCATGCTTTGTATATAATTTATACTATATCTCTTAATAAAGACACTGTCTCTTTTATAATCGATATAGGATAATCCTTTGGCAGCCCATTACTGACATCCATTTCTTCCAGCTTCCTGAAAATAACATGAAATAAATAGCCAACATAAAACCTTCTATCATTTGTCCACCCCATATTTTTTGCCAGTTGAATAGCCTTTTCATAATCAAATAACCTTAAATTGCAAACCGCATCATTATAACAACAACCAGCAAAATCAATAACTGATATTATTTTAGTTAATTCCTCATCAGTAATTATATTGTAGTGATGTAAATCATAATGTGTTAATACACGCGGTTCATCGGCATACAGTTCTTTATATGTATCTGCCAATTTTTTCAAAATATCTTTTTCTGTTTCAAATATATCCAAAAATTTTTCAAGTCTTTGTATAAATAACTGATAATTCTCCTCAACAGTAAATACATGTAATGCCAAAGAATCATAAGTTATAAGTTCTTTCAAAAATTCTGCCAGATTACTCAAAAGTGTTTCATTCCACAAAGAATAATCATCCAAAATTTTCCCGGGAATATATTCTGAAATGCCGCATTCAATATCATCTGTCAAATTAAATAATGCCAACGCACGTGAAATATGAACAGATTTCATACTACACAGGTTATCCATTAGGTAATTTTCTATTCCACAATTTGATGAAATTTTGACACGTTTATCGTTGTTCAGCAAATACAAAACACTATTGCACCCTTTGTATAAATGTTCTAAAGATTTGACTTCACAATAGTGCTTTTGTATTTCTTTGGGCAAATTTATAGCATTTAAAGTTTTATGCCATTCAAAATCACCGCAAACTATTTTCATCACCTCCCTAATACTGTTATATTATGATTAACAATCATTTTAATTCTTGTATCAATTTTACTTTCTTATTGCTATTTTACCAAATCAATCAGCACTTTCCCGACATGATCAAAGGTAAATAATTCACGGTATTTATAAATATTATCTCTATATTCCTGAATTTCTGTGTCAGGTATATTCAATGCAGCCCAAATATCTGCCGGTGTTTTTATTAATATAGCCATTTTACGAGCTACCATTTCTCGATAGATATTATGCTCATTGTGTGAAACCAAAGGAATAATTCCATTCATCAGATAACAAACATCTTTGTTAACATTATTGCAAAATGGGTAATATGTTTCATGACAAGAACACACATTGTGCGGAAAATTTTGCCCCCAAACAGAGAAGTAAAATTCTTTATTATTTCTAAAATCTTCCACGCTGCCTGAAAACGTATCATACATATGCGACAGCCCAAAAGCGCACTTAGATTCAAACTTATAAAATAACTTTCTTGCATTAAATAACGATTTTGTTGAATCTGTAGTTCCTGCTAACTGATAGCCTTTCTGGCGTCCTTTAAATTTATCTATAATACTTAATTTTTTTACAGGAAAGAAACGAATAGGTAACTGATTAAAATCCATTACAAACTTAGGCGCTGAACACAATATACGTCCCAATGAACAAACGCGTTTTTCTATAGGATTCTGGTTATGATAAACAAATCGTTCTAGCGGTGTTTCTATCCAGCCCAATAATGTTTTCTTTGTTTTTGCACTGGGGACATTCGCAAAGACAAAATCACGTAATTGGTCATTATCAAACATAAACACATCTACATATTTTGTTTTTTGTGCAAATATATCAATGTTTTCTTGGCTACCAAATCCTGTATCTCCGTTAAAATATCGAACAATAGTAGCTCCGCAAGTAAAATCATGATTGTATTTAGAAATCGCATACAAAACATCTAATTGATTATGCCCGAATTCTTTTAACCCCTGAGCCACATATTCGTGTGAAATATTCATGAAATTTCCACCGCCGATTACTAAGGTGTCTTTATCAAGAGGTAACTGTAAATCAGGTATCCAATCAATTACTTCAGCAAATTCGGCAAACAACTTATAATGTTTGTTCCAACCAAATTTCATAGGAGTTCGAATAATTGTTATTTTAAACCCTTGCTCTTTGAAATATAACAAAGAATCTGGAAACCAACATCCTTCGCTAATCCATACTAATTTTTTCATATATGACCTTTCTCAATCTACTAAATTTTAAGCTTGTGTCCATTACCTTTTCTTCTGAAATGTAAGAATAACCTCAACGCAAAAATAATTAATACTTTCTATACTTCTTTTATTTTTTGGTAGATTTTTATTCCTATCAGATAATAGCACAGCAACATATTAATGACGCAGATTATGTATTTGGCTATATAATCCACCGATTTGTTTATCCAAAAATGCAATTTTCTCGCTTTCAAAGAACGGGGTTTTTTGCATATAATGCCAAAATTCCTTAAAATAAGGGATTTCAATCCATTTGTTAATGACATCATAGTAATACATTCTAGTATTCCACGGTTTAATATGTGAAGCAGCAAAATGTGCAAAAATTATATCATTGGGTTGATAGTCAGATGGCAATCTGAAATGTTCTTCAATAACACGTTTATGCACATATGGTTTACCATATTTATAATATGCAATATGTGGTATCGTCATATTAAATTTCGGATCAATAACTTTGTAATTATTTACTTCCAATGCTAAATTCAGAATAAGTTCATCCCAATTACAATATTTATTGGTATCAAAATCAATATTTGTTTCAGACAGTACATCGCACATATTCTTTTGGCGCCACTGTTTGCAATCCATAATTATGGTTCCCATATTCAAATAGAAATGTTGCGGACTCATGCCTACTTCTCGAACAGCTTCGTATATCCATTTTATATCAGTGAATAAATATACAGGCACTCCAGCGACCAATTTGCCTTCTAAGTCAATTTCCCACAATTTTTTAATGTCGCCAAGGGCAATCATATCAACGTCCAACACAATAACCTTATCTAAATCAGGTTTCATGTAAGGGATCAAAAATCTATCTGATGATGCGCGACTAATATGTCCTGACGGTGCAGCCGGCAATTTGAAATGATGACGATATTTTTCTACATCAAAGAAGTCCAGATTAAATTCATACTTTTTTTTAATTTCAATAAGTTGTTTCTTATTATGTTGACTAATACCGGAATCAATAATATAGAAATCTACCTTTGATTTAGTATTTTCCATAATGCTAACAATCAATGCCGCCATATATGGTACATAATTATCATCGGAAGATAAAAATACCGGTATTGCTTGCTTATTTTGTTCCATTTTGGTTCTCCTTATATTTTTTTATAATAGCTTCGCCTTCAGCTTTCATTTTGGGATCATAATTCCACAAAATCTCAGTTCCGGCATATTTAGATTTCACAACGTTCATATCCGGATTTAGAATATCAAACCCCCATTTTTGTTTCCAATAACGATAATCATGTAATAAAATTTTAGGACGCCATCCCAGATAATTTTTCTGGTAACATTTCACTCCCATTACATAATATTTCTTTTTCCTGTTAATTTCTTTTATTTTAAATATTGGCAGGCCTAATAATTTGTATTTTGTTTTTCCGTCTCTTGCCTTTTTCTTAAACAGCCATTCCCATTTACCTCTCTTCTTTTTAGGCCAAGAAGCAGGGTTACGATTACCACGCAGAGAGAAACGATGACATGCAAAAATTTCTGGTAAATAAAAACATTTTTTACCGTGTAGTCTGAAAGACAAATAGAAATCATCATCTTCCATCCATAACGGATAATTTTTATCAAAACCACCGATTTTTAGAGCCGTTTCTCTATCACAGAAAGTTAATACCCCCAATGCCATATCACATTCGGCAATTTCATTTAAAATTTCCGCTAAGTTGTCTACTGGACAAGTATTATAATCCCATGTGCGATGACCAATCGGTTCCCAAGGTCTTTTACCTCTGTCTAACAAACCTTCTTCAGATATAATGGAACGCCCGATTGCATGTAACCATCCTTCATCAGATATTACTTTAGAGGTAAGAACACCTATTTTGTTTGGTGCTGTGTAGTAAAAATCTAAAAACTTCTCAACAAAACCGGGAGTTTCAATTGTTGCATCGCCATCACAGCGGATGATAAAATCGCCCTTAGCCGCAAATAAACTTTTATTTAATGCATTTATAATACCATTGTGCGGTTCTTCAATAAGAGTCATGTTTTTAATTTGTCCTGAATTTTGCCATTTACGCAAAACCGCTAAACTATAATCTTCGGATCCGTCATCAGTTACAATAAACTCATAATTTTGATAGGTATTGTTTTTTAAAAATTTCTCAAAAAATAAATCCAAAACATGTTGGTTATTATAATTAGGCAATATAAATGAGATTAATGGATTTTTTTTCATTTTAGTTTCCTTTTATATTATCAAACAATTCCAGTGCGCGAGCGATGGTCTGATCCATGTTGTAATACTTGTAATCACCCAGACGACCCAAGAAATACACATTGTTTAATTTTTTGGCACGTACCATATATTTTTCAAACAATATCTGATTTTCAGGGTTCGCAATGGGGTAATAACGTTCGTTTTTGCCATTTTCGAATGCCTGAGGGTATTCGTATGACAAAACAGTACCGTCAGCATGTTCGTTCAGAAAATATCTATGCTCGCAAACTCGGGTCCAATCGTAATTTTTTGAATAATTAATTGTCGCAGTTGGCTGCTCATTTGGAACATTTTTGGTGAGTATATCAAAATACAAACTGCGATACGGCAACATACCATCTGCATAGTCAAAATATTCATCAAGTGCACCTGTGTAAAACACACGTTCGGCAACAATATCATTCCTTACATCTTTGTAATCTGTATTCAATTGCACAGTTATTAATGGATTTTTCAGCATTGTTTCCACCATTTTAGTATAACCGTTCCATGGAATACCTTGATATATATCCTGAAAGTATCTGTCATCACGGCCTACAAAAACAGGAACACGAGCCATAACAGTTGGGTCAATTTCTTCGGGCTTTAACCCCCACTGTTTAATTGTATAGCCTTCAAAAACGTTTTTATAAACAAAATCAGCCAAGAATTTTAAATCTTCATCGGATTCTTGTTTTAAATCCAGAATTGGAACTTTTACATCATAGCCAAATCTTTTTACAAGCTTTTCCGCAATTCTTTCTGCCATAAATTTAGGAAACAATTTATCAATAGAATTTAAATTAAATGGCACAGGAACAGTTTGTCCGTCAATAAAAGCACTAACTTTTAAGTTAAAAGGATAAAACTTTGTGAATTTATTAATATAATCCCACACTCGTTTATTATTTGTATGAAAAGCATGTGGACCATATTTGTGAATGGTAATTCCGGTTTTGGCATCTTTGTAATCATATATATTTCCACCAATGTGATCTCGCCTATCAATAATCAACACCTCTTCTTTGAGCTCTGCTGCAATCCGCTCTGCCAACACAACCCCAGACAAGCCACATCCGACAATTAAGTTTTTGACTTTTCTCATATCTTAAAATCTCCGATTAATTTCCCAATTCCAGGCGGTTTGGATAATGTCTTTGATATTGGTATATTTTGGTTGCCAACCTAATATCTCTTCAGCCTTGCGATTGTCAGCAAAGAGTCTGGCTGGGTCTCCGGCGCGGCGGGCACCATATTCAATCGGACATTTCTTACCACTGACTTCTTCTGCTGCCGAAATAATCTCTTTAACACTGGTTCCGATACCCGTACCTAGATTTATGCATCCTCTATAATCTTGCAGTTTTTCAACTGCCAAACGATGTGCCAAAGCCAAATCTTCAACATGAATATAGTCGCGAATACAGGTTCCGTCCGGGGTATCATAATCCGTACCAAAAACACTAATTGATTTTCTTTCGCAACTAATGGCTTTCAAAACCAAAGGTATTAAATGGGTTTCCGGCGTGTGGCTTTCGCCAATACTACCGTCAGAGGCACAACCGGCCGCATTGAAATACCGCAAGGCAATATGGTGCAAACCATAAGCTCGCTCGTAATCGGCAAAAATTTGCTCAATCATCAATTTAGTGCGTCCATAAGGATTAATCGGGTTTTGCGGGTGTTGCTCATCTATCGGTGTATATTTAGGTTCGCCATAAGTTGCACAAGTGCTTGAAAAAACGATGTTCTTAACCCCATATTGCAACATAGCATTCAGCAAGTTAATCGTACCGACAACATTATTATAGTAATATTTCTGCGGTTCACCGACGCTTTCTCCAACATAGGCAAAAGCAGCAAAATGGATCACCGCATCAATCTTGTGCTTATTAAACACTTGTTGCAAAGAATAAGTATCCAGCAAATCAGCATGTTCAAAAACTGCGCGTTTATCAATTGCTTCTCTATGGCCATATATTAAATTATCAGCAACGACTACCTGATAGCTGTTATCAAGCATGTGTCTAACAGTATGGGAGCCGATATAGCCGGCTCCACCCATAACCAAAATATTTTTCATATTATTTTCCAATACCCTGATAATCAAAACCATTGGCAGCTGCTTGTTCCGCATTTATCAAATTGCGGCAATCTACGATTTGTTTATGGCGCATCAAATGTGCTGCCTGTACCAAATCAAGCGCTTTAAATTCGTTCCACTCGGTAAGTATCGCCAAAACATCCGCATCTTTTAAGCAGGCATACATATCATCGGCATAGCTGATTTTATTCCCCAGCAAACCGCAGGCCGTCCCCATGGCTTTGGGGTCATACGCCGTAATATCTGCTCCCTGCAGCAACAATTCGCCGACAATATCCATTGCCGGACTTTCGCGGCAGTCATCCGTTCCGTCTTTAAAAGCCAAACCAAGCACGGCAATCTTCGGATTCTTAACGTCTTTGACCTTATCCAATATCCGCCCCGCCATCTGCTTTTTGCGCTCGGCATTTCCTTTGATTGCCGCTGTTATCAGGCTCATCTCAACCTCATTCTGGCGTGCCATATAAGCCATCGCCATGGTATCTTTCGGGAAGCAGCTCCCGCCATATCCCGGCCCCGGATTCAAAAAGCGGTTGCCGATACGCGTATCAAGCCCCATTCCCTGAGCCACTTCAGAAATATCGGCTCCGCTTTTTTCACAAAAATTCGCCATTTCGTTAATGTAATGGATTTTAATCGCCAGAAAGGCGTTGGATGCATACTTAATGGTTTCGCTTGAACGACGCTTGACAAACAGCATATTGGTTTTGCCTTCAAACGGCTTATAAAGCTCTTTGATAACCGCCTTAGCCTTCTCCGTATTAGCTCCGACAACAATCCGGTCGGGATGAAAGAAGTCATGTACGGCAAAACCCTCGCGCAAAAATTCCGGCAGAGAAACAACGTCAAAATCGGCAAACGGATTTTTCTTTGATATCAAGGCCTCTACATCATCCCCCGTCCCAACCGGAACCGTCGATTTGGTTGCCACGACAGTATAACCCTGCAAATGCTCGGCCAACTCTGTCGCCGCGGCATGAATGTACTTCATGTCCGCTTCTTTGGTCACCGGATGCGGCGGTGTCCCTACCGCTATAATAACCAAATCCGCAGAGGAAACGCCCTCTTTCATAGAGGTGGTAAATTTAATCCGTCCGGCTTTAACATTTTTGTGAAACAGTTCTTCCAAACCGTCTTCATACAGAGTAATTTTTCCGGCTTGCAGAGCCTCAATCTTACTTGGTTCTCGGTCAATACAGGTTACCTGATTGCCTAACTCCGCCAAGCCGACGCCCGTCGGTAATCCTACATAACCGGTGCCAATTATTCCTACTTTCATTTTTATTACTCCGCTTTCTTAAATAAATTGATTTGAGTTTTGAAATATTCTATGGTCTTGTCTAAACCTTCATCCAACTGAATGTGCGGTTCCCAATTCAGTTTTGTTTTGGCTAGTGTAATATCCGGCCTTCTTTGAGTGGGGTCGTCTTTGGGTAAATCTTTATACACGACCTTCGAACTGCCGCCGATTTTAGCCACAACCTTTTCCGCCAGCTCCTTAATCGTAAATTCTCCGGGGTTTCCGGTGTTAACCGGACCTGTAAAACCTTTCTCTGAGTTCATCATACGAATCATGGCTTCAATTAAGTCATCAACATAGCAAAATGAACGTGTTTGGGCGCCATCTCCATAAACGGTGATATCTTGCCCGCTCAAAGCCTGGCAGATAAAATTTGAAACAACGCGTCCGTCATTAGGATCCATGTTAGGTCCGTACGTATTAAAAATACGAATAACTTTAATATCTACACCTTCGTGGCGGCAATAATCAAAGAACAAACTTTCCGCACAACGTTTACCTTCATCATAGCAAGCGCGTATTCCAATAGGATTTACATTGCCTCGATAGCTTTCAATTTGCGGATGGACCAAAGGCTCGCCATAAACCTCGGAAGTAGACGCTTGCAAAATAGTAGCATTATGCTTTTTAGCCAGTTCAAGCATATTTATCGCACCAAACACACAAGTCTTAGTCGTTTTTATTGAATAATTACCTTGATAAGCGGGAGGAGAAGCCGGACATGCCAGATTGTAAATCTGGTCTATTTTTTCATCATTAACATTCAAAGGCTCACAAATATCATGCTCAATGAAACGGAAATTCGGATGATTGACAATCCCAACAATATTATGTAAGCGACCGGTATAATTATTATCAACACAAATAACCCTGTTACCTTCGCTGATTAGCCTGCTACATAAATTAGAACCTAAAAAACCTGTCCCTCCGGTTACCAATATTGTATTCATTTATCCTCACAGTCAAACATTAACAAAGAGGACGGGAAGTTGAACGGCCGCCGGATACAGCGACTCTCCACACCTTTAAAATAGACTTTCTGGACATAGTATAGAGCTTCCCGTCCATATATATTTGGACAGATAATACCCGACCCGCTTTTATATTTCAACATTAAAGTTGAAATTGTGTACAGTAGAGCTTTCCGTCCGTTCGTTTTGGACAGATAATATCCGACTTTATTTATTATATCAATATATAATTTCAGCTTTTCACATAAAAAAAACAGAACCTCATATATCGGAGATCCTGTTCCTTCGTGCAATTATTTATAAAAACACTTGTTTTCCTCTTAAAGACAGATAAAATACTCTTCAATTGTCTCGCTCAAAGAGGAAACATGCTGCCAGCCCTAAAATATCTCGGAAAAACTGTCTCCGTCACTATGGATCGCCCTCTCGGAAGCCGCCATCCCAAACATGGCTTTGTATATAAAGCAAATTACGGTTTTCTCCCCGGTACCGTTTCCGGAGACGGCGAAGAAATTGACGCTTATGTTCTTAATATCGACCGGCCGTTGCAAAACTATACCGGAAAATGTACCGCCGTCATTCACCGCACCGATGATAACGACGACAAACTGGTTATTATTCCGCAAGAGGACGAAATATCAGATTTGGAAATTGAAACACAAACCGCTTTTCAGGAAAAATGGTTTAAACATATCATTATCAGAAAAATTCCGGCCATTCACTTAATCTGCGGTTTTATCGGTTTCGGTAAAACGACTTATGCCAAACGACTGGAACAGGAATTGCCTGCCGTCCGTTTCACACATGATGAAATAATGTGCGCCCGTTACGGCAGAAGCCCCGAAGACTTTCCTGAAAAATATAAACTGATAGACAAGGAAATCCGCCGCGATGCTGCAGCAGAAATAAGCCGGGGACACAATGTCATCTTAGACTATGGCTTCTGGAGCAAGAAAAAACGGCAGGCCTATTACCGCTGGGCCCGTCAGCTGACGCCGGAGGTTTGTTTCCACGTTCTTCGCTGCGACCTGAATACGGCCAAAGAACGCGTCTTAAAGAGGAATGCCGACAATTTAAATGAGCTTTTTATTGACGAAAACGCTTTTAACATACTTCTACAACAATATGAACCGCTGAGCGAAGAAGAAAATTATCCGGCTGTCTTTATTTCTTCACACCCCCTTTCAGACTAAAAGAAAACCCCGGACTTGCTTCCGGGGTTTTCTTTTCTGTTCGGCACTCAAACAAACAGTTCATCAAAAGAAAGGCGGTTTGGATCAGCATCGGCAATATAAATGCCAAGCTTGTCGATCGCCGCTTTCTTCCTTGCCCTGCCGCAGGAAAGCAACTCATGCTTTATCTCCGCGGCGGATTGTGCATCCATTTCTTTCAGTCTTTCTCTGGCTTCAGCCAACGAAAGAATAAAGTTTTTCAGCTTCGCCTCATCGGCTCCGATTGCCAGAACATTTTCAAAAGCAAGACCCCATTTGCGAGCCAATGAACCGCATTTGCGCGCATACTTCTGATTGGCCCGGTCAATTTTGATATTTTCAGCCTTGATTCTGGCTTTTTCGGCACAAAGGGCTTTCTGCATGGCCGCTTTGACCGGAGACGGAGACTTAACATGACAGAAAGCATATCCCACGGTTTCGTTCAAATGCTTTTTTGCCGTTTTAACCAGCGAATAAAGCGTTTTGCCGTCATCGAATGTTCCGCCCGGAACTTTCTGCTCATTTTGAACAATCGCCTTCCGATATGCCTCTTCGCTAATCTCATAAAGGCTGGTTCCCGTTCCCGAATAACTCCCCCAGCGGGAATATTCAAAAAACAGCCCTCCGACCTGAAACAAAACCTGATAACGGTCGTTCCGGGGATTTGTCCCCCAATAATACCTTGAGGAATACTCCACCACGCCGGTCACATCCATTTCAAGATTCACACAGATGTTTTTCTCGTCAACAGACAGTCTTTTCATAAAAACCAATATCTGCTTATTTGCTTTCGCAACGGCTCACAGACACTAACTTTAAAAGCGCTCACCAGCCTCTCGGGCATAATCGTCAAAAACTACTCGG
>CABUAQ010000053.1 GCA_902489575.1 uncultured bacterium | reverse complement strand
CTGTGAGTCTTGTATCTGTCATTTTAACTCCCTTTCCATGTATATACTAGCATTAATCTGTTTATAAATCTAAATTTTAAATTTCGTTAATATATAATATTATTGTGTATGTTTATGCTAGGATAATTAACATAGGATAGTTTTAAAGGAGCTGATAAAATGATTACTGTTAAAGATGTTGAACACGTTGCAAAATTAGCAAGGCTTGAGTTGACAGAAGATGAAAAGGTCTTATATACGAAGCAGCTGGGTGATGTTTTAAAGTATGTTGATCAAATGAATGAGGTTGATACAACAAACGTGAAACCAATGACTCAAGTTATTGATGCCGCTGCTCTGTTAAGAGAAGATGTTCCTTGTCAGGAAATTTCAAAGGAAGCGTTGATGTCGAATGCTCCAGAAGAGGAAAACGGATTTTTTAAAGTTCCTAAAATTAATTAGGTTTTAGCTAAAGGCGGCTTTTGCCGCTTTTTAATTTTTATAATTATTATTAAATTTAGCGGGGTTTGGGTATGACTAAATATATATTTGTAACAGGCGGTGTAGTTAGTTCTTTAGGAAAAGGTATTATTGCAGCATCTTTGGGACGCTTGTTCAGATCAAGGGGATACTCTGTTATTATTCAAAAATTCGATCCTTATATAAATATTGATCCTGGAACTATGAGTCCGTTTCAGCACGGAGAAGTTTTTGTGACCGATGATGGTGCAGAAACTGATTTAGATTTAGGACATTATGAGAGATTTACAGATACCAGTTTTGGGCAGGTTAATAATGTTACATCAGGCAGAATCTATCAAGAAGTAATTAATAAAGAAAGACGCGGTGATTATTTGGGGGCAACAGTCCAGGTTATTCCGCATATAACAAATGAAATTAAATCTAAAATAGTTGCAGCAACCAAACAATTTAAACCGGATTTTCACATTATTGAAATTGGCGGGACTATAGGAGATATTGAAAGTTTACCGTTTATTGAAGCAATAAGACAGTTTAAAACCGAAGTAGGGATTGGTAATGCTATTTCTGTTCATTGTACGTTGCTTCCTTATTTGCCAACATCAGGTGAATTAAAGACAAAGCCTTCCCAACATAGTGTTAATGTTTTGAGAAGCTATGGTATTCAACCGGAGATTCTTGTTTGCAGAACCTCGAAGCCTATTCCAAAAACCGAGAAAGAAAAGCTGGCTCTATTTTGTTCTGTTCCAAAAGATGCGGTTATTGAATGCCGGGATATGAAAACTATTTACGAAGTTCCGCTTGCTTTAGAAGCTCAAGATATGTGTGCTGTGGTTTTAAAAATGCTTGGGATGGAGAATAGAGAACCGGATTTAGACTCCTGGGTTACTTTAGTGAACAGTATTAAAAATCCGGAAAAATCAATTAAAGTGGCTATAGCGGGTAAATATACAAAATTATCGGACGCTTATATTTCTGTAGTAGAATCTTTGAAACACGCCGGATATGCTAATTCGGCATCGGTTGATATAAAATGGATAAATTCAGAAGATTGCGTTGAGTATGGTCAATGTAAAAAGCAGCTTTCTGATGTTGATGCGGTTGTTGTTCCCGGCGGTTTTGGGGTGCGGGGTATTGAGGGTAAACTTAATGTAATCCGTTATGCGCGTGAAAATAACCTTCCGTTTCTAGGGTTGTGCTTAGGTATGCAATGTGCTGTTATTGAATATGCAAGAAATGTTGTTGGTTTAAAAGGTGCTAACTCTAAAGAATTTGATGAAAATGCCACATATCCGGTAATCGATATTATGCTAGAGCAGAAAAATGTAAAAGGTTATGGCGGTACGATGCGCCTTGGTGCTTATGAATGTTATTTAAAAAAAGGATCAAAGGCTGAACAGGCATATGGTACAGAGGTTATTTCAGAACGTCATAGGCACAGATATGAAGTTAACAACGAGTATCTTGAACAAATTGAGAAAGCAGGGTTGGTATTTTCAGGCATGTCTCCTGATGGTATGCTTGCTGAAGTTGTTGAACTTCCAAATTTGGATTGGTTTGTAGCTTGTCAGTTCCATCCGGAATTTAAATCCCGTCCGGATAAACCTCATCCGTTGTTTAAAGGTTTGATTGATGCCGTTCTTAAACGTGCCGGCTAGTTTGTTAATGAAGGGCAATTTTTCCGTTAAAAATGTTTTTATATAATTATGAGTATCTTATGGGGAAAATATGTCGATAAGCAAATTAGGTGTAAATATTGCCAGAACTGTTGTTAATTCAGCAGAGTCTTCTGCTGTTGATATAAGTAAAACTCTGGTAAAACAGCTTACACAATCGGAATCTGTCAGGGCTTTAAAATGTATGCGAGAAGTTGGTTTAGAACAAAATAAAAATATTATGCAAACGTTTGTTGCAAGAGTTTCTGAACCACTTAGTGAAGCTGCAGTGGCAACAAGAGAAAAATTTATTATAACCATACAAAAAGCCGGTGTGCCGCCTAAGGTGACTGCAGAATTGAAGAAGGCAAAAACCTGGGGTGAACTGCAAGCTGCCATTTTTAATTTCGCAGACAAATATCGGGAGTGTGAAATTGTTCCAATTCTAAATTTATTGAAACCCAAGCATATTAAAACCGGTTCTGTTCCTTTAGAAATAGAACAAATGTTTTATCATAAAAAGAATTTGAGGGATGATTGTGTGAGGTGGCTGCATGCTCTTTTTGCAAGACCGTCTACACACCCCGAGGTAATATCGGCAGAGAAACTTCTATGTGATAAATATGGTTTACGACTTGCATTATTGGGTGATGATGTTTTACAATCCAGATCTGTTTTAAGTGCTGTAGATAAAGCTAAGCAACTGGGTGTAAAATTGCCGGATGAAATTATTATCTCAAATTATAAGAATTCCAGAGGTGAACATTTAAAAACTCATGACGGAACCTGTGATTCTATTATTTTGAGTTCAAATGCTCTGCAGATGTATATCCAAAAATATTGTCCTAAAGCTAAATGCAGTCCGGATATTGCAAATTTAATCTCAAGGTGGAAATCTTCAACCGGATTTAAAAGCTGGTTTAGTACCACTCTTCCTGAACATATTAGTTTTCATGAACTTTGTCATCAGGAACATTTGCCCTTGCTCGCATTCAAGTGTAAGAAAATTCCTAAGCGGTACAAGTATACCGTAAATTCCCTATCAGGTTATGCGGCTAGTAAACCTAATGCTGCACATGAAGCTTATACTGAGTTGAATGTAAAAAACAGGTTTGCGGGTTTTGGACTGTGTCCGGAATTAACTGACGAAGAAAAATCACTTTTTAAGTATCTTGGTGGAGATGTTTAGTTAAATATACTTGACCGAGAGTTTTTTTAATAGTATTCTTGATAAGCAGTTGTTAGTTATTTGGGAGAGAAATTTGATGGATGATAATTTTGTAATGAAAAAATTTACCACCGTGAACTTTCTTAATTTTGCGTTGGGGTTTTTGGGATTACAGTTTGCATGGCAGATGAGAATTATTTTATCGGCTCCGGTTACAGAGCATCTGGGTGCTGATCCTTTTATATACGGGTTAATTTGGCTTGCAGGGCCTTTTACAGGGATGGTTGTTCAACCATTAATCGGGGCGATATCTGATAAAACCAAATCTCGTTTTGGTAGAAGGAGACCTTACCTTTTGGGAGGTGCTATTATTGCGGCGTTTGCATTGTGGTTGTTTCCAAATTCCGGTGATATTGCTGCATTTTTAGCAAAAATTACAGGTGTAAATTTACCACTTTGGACAGGACTTTTAATTGCAGCCATTATGATTTGGATTATTGATGCTTGTATAAATATTGCACAAGGTCCATATAGAGCTTTAATTCCAGATGTGGTTCCATCTGAGCAGCATTCTCTTGCTAATTCTTATATAAGTCTTGCAATTGGGTTGGGGTCTGTTATAGCAGCTGCTACTGCTCCGTTTTTGAAATTTGTATTTCATTATCAAATGTCTATTAAAGCTCAATTTATTATGGCAGCGTTGGCGTTTGCTCTTGCTATGGTCTGGACTTGTTTAACTATAAAAGAGCGCAGCACATTGCAGGATAATGATTCTGTAGAAGTAAAAGACGAACCGGGTTTTTGGCAGTCTATGAAAGAATTTTTTGCACTTTCTCCGGAGGTTTCAAAAATCTGTATTATGCAGTTTTTTACCTGGATAGGTATGATGTGTATGATGATTTTCTTTACTAATTTTGCTATTCATACTGTTTTTGATGTTCCTGATTTAACAAAATTATCATTTGATGTCCAAAAATCTTTTCATCCGATTTTAACCAGGGCTACAAATTATTCATCTGTATGTTTTGCTATATTTAACCTTGTTTGTTTTGTTATAGCTATACCTATAGGTGTTCTTGCAGGAAAATTCGGTAACAGGAAGGTGCATATTATTTCTTTGTTATCAATGGTTATTGCGTATCTAGGTATGGGCTTGTTTAATACATCTGCGATTGTTGTTGCTTTGTTTATGGCTTTGTCAGGTATTGGTTGGGCAAGTGTTTGTGCACTGCCGTTTGCAATGCTTTCTCGTTATATCAAGCCGGGGACAGAAGGTTCTGTAATGGGGATATTTAATATCTTTATAGCGGGTCCGCAGGTGTTTGTTTGTACAGCTGTTGCCTGGATTATTAATAAAGCAGTAATTCATTCTGGGGGATTTTTAAATTATCATTATGAATACTCATTTTTTATTGGAGCACTTTGTTTACTTATTGCAGCTATTGTGACAAAGATAATAAAAGAATAAGGGGAACCCTCAGGGGTTCTTTTTTTAGTTTATTATTGAACCTTTTTCTATTTTGTAGATTTGTACATCTTTTAGAAAATCTTCCTCAAATAACAGTGTGTCAACTGACGTGATTATAGTTTGGGTGCTGGGGTTAATTGATTTTAACAGATAGTTTTGCCTTATGTCGTCAAGTTCTGCTAAGACATCATCTAGTAATAATATGGGATCATCGCCTGTTTTATCTGTAATTATATCAAGTTCAGAAAGCTTAAGGGATAAAACTATTGTACGCTGCTGTCCTTGAGATGCAAATTTTGTAGCTTCCAGATTGTTTATATAAAAAACGATATCATCTCTATGAGGACCAATGCAGGATTGACATCTTCTGATTTCTTCAATTCTACGTTGATCCAGTGCTTCTAAAAATGCCATTTGAATATCTTCAATTTCTTCAATTGTGTTATTTAATCCTAAAAAGTTTGAATCATATTTTATAGATAGTTCTTCGGTTTCGCTTATTGTCCGGTGTTTGTTTAGTGCTATTTTTTCAATTTCTTTTAAAAACTTTTTACGTATATAGATAATATTACTTCCGCTGATTGATAATTGTTCATTAAATACGTCAAGTAATTTATCGTTCATTATTCCTGATTTTGCAGAATCTTTTAAAAAGTTGTTTTTTTGAATACGAATTTTTTCATATTTTGATAATCTCTCATCGTATGCAGGATAAATTTGCGAAATGGCGCGATCAAGCCAATCCCGACGATCTTGCGGCGCCCCTCTTAATAAAAGTAAATCGTTAGTAGAAAATAGTACGGTTTTTATAACTGATTTAAAATCTTTAATAGTGGTTTTTACTTTGTTTACTTTGACTTCACGCTTTTTCTCTTTGTTGTAGGTATATGATAAATCAATATCAGTATCTGCTTTTATAACTTCAGCTTCCAGCTTGAAATATTTGCTGTCAAAGTTTATTAACTCAAGGTTGTTTGAGGTTCTGGGGCTTTTAAGATTTGAAATAAAGTAAATACTTTCAAGGATATTGGTTTTTCCTTGAGCATTTTTACCAAGGATTAGAATTTTTAATTTATTAAATTTTAATTTTAAATCCCTGCAGTTTCTATAATTGGTTAATTCTAAAGCCTTCAATCTCATAGATTTATTATACTTCAAACAAATGATTTTTATTGAAATATAGACTTTGTTTGAAATTTTGTGTATAATGATTGTATCGTATGTATATTAATGAAGGGTTAGTTTAGTTATGTTACCTGTAATTTCAGAAGATATTGCAACTACTGCGTTTAATGAGATCTTTGAAGATATGCCGGCGTGGCGTAAAAAAATGATACATTATATCAAAGAGGAAAATCCCGAAATTAATACAGCGATTATCGAGGCTGCAAATAAGACAAGTCTTGATCCTAAGGCGGTTGCGCTGGGAGCTTATATGACATATTTACTTATTGAACTGGCTTCGAAAGAAAATGATGCAATTATGAACTATACAGAATAATGGTGGTATTAAATTATGATTATTGAAGATTTATTGAAAGAATTGATGGACAGAAAAGGCTCCGACTTGCATATTTCAAGTAAGTTGCCTCCTGTTGTACGTGTTGATGGGAAGTTAACAAGGCTGGATTATGAGCCGTTGACATCCGAAGATGTTGAAGCACTTTTATTCCCTATGATGTCAAATGAACAAAGACGTCACCTTGAGCAAGAGTGGGAATTAGACTTTTCCTACGGTGTTGAGGGAATTGGTCGTTTTAGGGTTAACTTTTATAAAGATAAAGGTTCTTATGCCGCTGCGTTTCGTACAATTGCCACAAGTGCACCTCAATTAGAAGATCTTGGAATGCCGCCTATTGTTACGACTATTGCTGAAAAACCCCGCGGATTGGTTCTTGTTACAGGTCCTACTGGTTCAGGTAAATCAACAACGCTTGCTGCCATGATTGACTATATCAATAGAACACGTCCGGAACATATTTTGACAATTGAAGACCCTGTCGAATTTGTACACACTTCAAAAGTTAGTATTATTCACCAGCGTGAATTGGGTATGGATACAAGATCTTTTGCTAACGCTCTTAAATCAGCACTTCGTGAAGACCCTGATATTATTCTGGTAGGTGAGATGCGTGACCATGAAACTATTGCGTTAGCTTTAACAGCTGCAGAAACCGGTCACTTGGTGTTTGGAACACTTCACACATCTTCAGCTTCTCAAACAATCGACCGTATTATCGACGTATTCCCAGAAGGTCAACAGCAGCAAATTCGTGTACAGCTTGCAAACTCATTAGTTGCTGTATTTTCACAAACATTGTTGCCTAAACGTCAGCCTGATGGTTCAAGAAAAGGTCGTGTAATGGCTCAGGAAATCATGGTTGTTACTCCTGCGATTGCTAACCTTATTCGTGAAGCAAAAGCTGCTCAAATCTATTCTACAATTCAAACAAGTACTGCTGCCGGAATGCAGACTCTTGAATCGGCTTTGGCAGCTTTGTTCAAACAAGGGTTGGTTACTATAGAAGACGCTCTTGCTAAATCTTCTAAGCCGGCAGAATTGAAACGATTAATTCAAGGTTAATTTTATACGGAGGTTTTCTATGGCATCTATTGTTGACGCATTTAATGAAGCCCTTAGTGAAGACAAATTTTTAATTAAAATTGTTTTATATTCTATACCTGTTTATTACATGATAAAGATGTTTATAATAGGTAAGATGGCTGAATTTGTGCTATATGCTTCAATAGTTGCCATATTATTCCTTGCTCTGTTAACTCTGGGTGTTAATAATGTCAGGTTAAACAGAAAAGAAATCCTTTCTCTCAATCCTGTACAACTGATAAGAGCTTTTTTGAAGTCTTTGGTTGTTTTGGTTCCGCATTTAATTGTTTATGGAGTTTTAGGTTTTTATATTGTTAAGCATGTGCAAGTTCCTATTGATCTGCCTCATGTTCCGTTGATTTTTTCTATTATTGTTTGGTCTATTATATTTTCAATTGTTTTTACTTCTTATTTGTCTTTTGCTAAATATTTAAAAGTTGTTCAAGGATTTAATTATGCACTTATTCTTGAATCTTGCATTGATGTACTGGTTAGTTTTTTGTTTTTTATTCCTCAATTGTTGTTCGCTAATATTGTTTTGATTGGTCCAGTTGCATATTTATATTTTTTCTTCCATCTTCCATTTGAGCACTGGGGTTTTATTGCTTATTGTTCTATGGTTATTGTTGTCAATGTTTCAATTCTGGCAAATTATATGGCTCAGGCTGCGTATGAACAAATCAAAGGAAATAATGAAGATTATGATGATAATTACAACAAGCCTATTGAGCTTATTGAAGAAGCTGCCGAACGTCTTAACGGAAAATAAATTGTAAGTTTTTATCTGCATATACAAATATTTTTTGTTGATCTTGCCGGCATTAGGTTGATTTTCCCATTTCTCTAAGTTTTTTTAACTGGTCCCGGATCTGGGCAGCACGTTCAAAATCAAGTATTTTTGCAGCTTTATGCATGTCTTTTTCCAGTTTATCAATGAGTTTTGGCAAGTCTTTTTTATCTATTCCTAAGTCAACCATTTCTTCAGCTACTATATCTTCCAAATCTCTATAGCTTGCAACAAGTGATAGCAGATTGTTTTCAACAGGTTTTTTTATTGTTTGCGGAATAATTCCGTATTTTTGGTTGTGTGCAATTTGTAAACTTCGGCGTCTTTGTGTTTCTTTTATAGCTTTCTCCATTGATTCTGTAATTTTATCCGCGTACATAATAACTTCGCCGCATGCGTTTCTTGCCGCACGTCCTATTGTTTGGATAAGGCTTGTTTCGGAACGAAGAAAACCTTCTTTATCAGCATCCATAATTGCAACAAGAGAAACTTCCGGTATATCTAAACCTTCTCTCAATAAATTTACACCGATAAGTACATCGAATTCTCCAAGCCGCAGGTCTCTTAAAATTTCAACACGTTCAATTGATTTGATTTCGCTGTGGAGGTAGCGGACTCTTATTCCTTCCTGCACAAAGAAGTCTGTTAAATCCTCTGCCATTCGTTTGGTAAGTGTTGTAATTAAAATTCTTTCATCTTTTTCTGAGCGTTTTTTTATTTCTGCCTTCAAATCTTGAATTTGCGTATCAATCGGTCTTACCGAAACTTTTGGGTCTAAAAGCCCTGTAGGTCTGATGATTTGTTCAACTATTTGCTCAGAGGTTTGTTTTTCAAATTCTGCAGGAGTTGCTGAGATGTATATTTTTTGTCCTACTTTGTTGAAAAATTCTTCATTTGTCAAAGGTCTGTTGTCTTTCGCGCATGGAAGTCTGAACCCATAATCTACAAGGACTTTTTTCCTGGCTGCATCTCCGTGGCTCATACCTTTTATCTGAGGTAATGTAACGTGAGATTCATCAACTACAGTTAGAAAATCTTTAGGAAAATAATCAAGAAGGGTTGCCGGAGCAGAACCTGGTGGTCTGCGTTCAATTATTCTTGAATAGTTTTCAATTCCGGTGCAGTAGCCCATTTCTTTAATCATTTCGATGTCGTATTTTACTCTTTGTTCAAGTCTTTGTGCTTCTATAAGCTTATTTTCATTATTTAGTACTATAAGACGTTGTTGAAGTTCTTGCTTAATTAAGTCAATTGTTTCATCAACATTGTCATCATCCGAAAGATAGTGTACTGCCGGATATATTACAACTGATTTCGGAGTTTCTATAATTTCGCCTGTAACGTTATCAATTCTCACTATTTTTTCTATTTCATCCCCGAAAAAATAAAATCTTGTTATAATTTTTTCATAAGCAGGCATAATTTCAACAATATCGCCTCTGGCACGGAAAGTTGAACACTTTAGCTCCAAATCGTTACGTTCATAACGGACATTAACGAAATGTTTGAGCATATCGTCACGTTCAATTTCATCTCCTACTTTTATTTCAACAGATCCTTTAAAATAGTTCTCTGGCAGTCCCAGTCCATATATACAGCTTACTGAAGATATTACAATAACATCGTTTCTTTCGTATAAGCTCCTTGTTGTATTGTGGCGGAGTCTGTCTATTTCTTCGTTTATAGATGAAGATTTTTCTATGTATGTATCAGTTCTTGGAATATAGGCTTCCGGTTGGTAATAATCGTAGTAGCTTATAAAGTACTCAACTGCATTGTCAGGAAACAGTTCCTTAAATTCATTGTAAAGCTGTGCTGCAAGAGTTTTGTTGTGTGCAATTATAAGGGTTGGTTTTTGGATTTGTTCAATAACATTAGCTATTGTGAAAGTCTTTCCTGAACCTGTAATCCCTAATAATGTTTGCGTATCATAACCCTTTATTATACCTTGGGACAGTTGTTCTATTGCTTTTGGCTGATCTCCTGATGGACTGTATTTCGAATTTATTTTAAACTTTTTATATTCCATATTTATATATTAGTACAAAATTTGTTTTGGTGTAACTTTTTGTAAATACTCTTGATTTCATATTAAAGATTTTTATAATATTACCGTAAGTTTATTTAGCGAGGTAGTATTGTATGAGATTTTTTAATTATTTATTTTATTTGCTAAAATTTCCAAATTATGTTAGAGAATATATTTATAATAAATAGTTGCTAGAAAGGATGTGTTATGAATAGGATTATTATAGCTTTTAAAAACTTGTATACGGGCGAAGATGTATTGAAAAAACATTTATGGCTTGTATCTTTATTTATATTATCGGCAATATCATCTTCTTTTTTGTTATTTTTGGATAAGGATACACCTCTGGTTGTTGTGTCTATATGCTTGTTGATGGCTGTTGTATTTTTTATATTGTCGACTATCCCGGGAATTTTTGGTTTGGGATTGTTTTTTGATTTTTGCAATAGTAGATTAAATAACTGTGTTGGTATCCCAAAATTGACAGTTGAAACCTTTGTTAAAGGATTAAAAGCATTGCCGTTGTCTATTGTTTGGAGTATTTATCTTATTGTATTTGGATTAATTTTATTTATTTTGCCTTTTGTATTCTTTTTTACTAGTGCTATGCAGCAACCTTTAATACTTTTTGCATCTATTTTGTTTGTACTGTTTTGGTTTCTTTTTGCTACTGCTGTCTTTTATCTTGTATCTCCATTTTTAATGTTTGTCTATTTAAAATATAGTGAAAATTATGAATATAGTTCAGAATTGTTCAATCCGTTAGTGTTGATTAGCTTTATGAAAAAAAGTTTTAAACCGGTTGTATTGATTGCATTAAAGTTTATTCTTGTAAATATAGTTGTTGGTACATTAACTTCTATAATTAACGTAATTCCTTTATTAATTAGTACGTTCATTATAATACTTGCTGCAATATACAGTTCTTCTGGTGAAAACGTAATTTATTCACCGTTTATAATTATAGGTGTTCTTATTTTTTCCGTCATAGCAATTATATTACAGGCATACTCAACTGCAATTGTCTGTTATGCTTATATTGATAATTTATCAGATGTATACAAAGAAAAAATAAAACAAACAGATAATATTGAATAAGTAAAAATTCGGGGTCTTATTTAAACCCCGAATTTTTTACCTGTTGTTTGCAAGTGTTAAAATATTTTGAATAAAATCTTCTCGTTCATTACCTGTAAAACTGATGTTTGAGTATTTTGTTTTTGTTTTTTTATCAAAATATGTACTTATCATTGCCAGTTGACGTTCTTGAGAATATTCTTGCCAATACGGAGTTTTTCTTATTTTATTGATAATTTCAGTTTCCATATCTTCAAATTTACTTACATGTATAGTTGAAGGTATTTGGTTTTCTTGTTTTAAATTTATTTGTTTGTGAATTTCTGCAGGAATCCTTTTGGATTGAATTGTTACATCTTCCGTAATTGGTTTTGATATGAATTTTATGTCATTAAATTCCAAATCCTGTTCAATTTGATTTTTTTTAAATATATCTTTGTTGTTTAATTTATCCTTAAAGCGTTCTGCTAATCCCATTTTATCTCCTACTGATTTAATATATTTTCAAACTTTCTAATCATATTTTCTTTAAATAAATTATCTGAAATATGTTGAGCAAGGTCTTTGTAACTCTGGGCAACATTTGTTGAACTGTTTATTGTACTTACCGGAACTCCTTTATTTATCGCTGACATTATCGCAAAATAGTTGTTGGGAATTTTCCAGTATATATCTTTAGATAAAACTTTTTCAATATCGTTTTCTTTAATTTCATCGTTTTCCATGTAGCGATTTATCACGATTTTTGTTTTTTCTTTGTCATACCCAAGTTTTTCAAATAGCTCCAGACAGCGTTGAGTGTTACGCAGGGCAGGAAGATTTGCTACTGCAACAAGAAGTATGATGTCAGAATTATCAAGAGCTGCAATGTTTTTGCCGTCAAAACTGGCTTCTGCATCAACTATGATGTATGAAAAAGTATCTTTTAAGGTGTTAAATAATTTCGAAATTTGTTTTGGCTGAATGTTATCTGCTTGTTTGAAGTATGGCGGGTCAGCAAGAACATACAGACTTGAATTTTTATATTTTTCAAGGGTGCTCAGTAAAAATGTTTCATTAATTTTATCAATATTTTCAAGCATATATGAGATGTTAAATGATGGTTTTAAATCTAAAAATGTTGTAATATCACCCATTTGAAAGTTTAAATCAATAAGGGCAACATTTTCTTTTGTTATTTTAGATAATTCAAGTGCAAGATTTGCAGCCAGTGATGTTTTTCCAATACCGCCTTTATTTGAAAATACTGAAATTATTTTACATTTATTTGTGTTTTTAGGGGCATCAAAGCTATTGATTGTTTTATTTATAGCTTCAAAAAATTCGTTTTTGATTACAGGTATCGGGATAAATTCTTTTGCTCCTGCTCTCATTATTTTTATAATTAGATCAACACAAGGGTTATCTGACAGAGCTATAACCTTGCAATATTTACATTCGGTTGTTACTTTTAGTATCAAATCAAGTTTCTGCTGCTTGTTAGTAGACAAATCCACCAGCAGCAATGATTTTTTATGAGCTTCAGCTAT
>CABUAQ010000052.1 GCA_902489575.1 uncultured bacterium | reverse complement strand
TCGATTTATTATTTTATATAATATATTTTATGTTCATTATTATATTGAATTTTAAGAAATATTTCTTATTAGCTTGCAAATAATATTTTTTCATAATACTATGAGATTAGCCGAAAGTTATAGGCTTTGGTATGCCTGTAATTTTTTAGTCACTACTTAACCAAATAAAGGAGAAGAAAATGCCAAAATTAAAAACACACAAATCAGCTGCAAAACGTTACAAAGTAACAGCATCTGGTAAAATTATGAAAAGACAAGCAGGTATAGGCCACTTGCTCCAACACAAGTCATCATCTAGAAAACGCAGAATTTTCAAGATGGTTGGCGTTTCTGAGTCACATGTAGCATTGGTATCCAAAGAGTTACCATACAAGAAGTATTCAAGATAGGAGCATAAAAATGAGAATTAAACGTGGTAATGTCGGATGTAAAAGACATAAAAAAATATTAAAACTTGCTAAAGGCTTTATTGGTGCCAGAAGCAGAATCTTCAAGGTTGCTAATATTGCTGTTATGAAAGCTTTAAAATACGCTTACAGAGATAGACGTACTACAAAACGTAATATGAGAAGATTATGGATTGTAAGAATCAACGCAGCAGTTAGAGAACGCGGTATGAGCTATTCAAGATTTGTTAATGCTTGTAAAAAAGCCAACATTGTTGTTAATAGAAAAATGCTTGCTGACTTAGCAGTAAAAGATCCTGAAGCGTTCAACGTAATTTTTGAAACTATCTCTAAATAGTTTTAATCTTACATAAAAGCGTTAAAAAAGACCTCATTTGAGGTCTTTTTTATATTATTAGTATCCTTTGTATATTTTTTTGAAATAGTCTTGATCGGTTGTTGCATAATATGAGCAGGTGGAACCGTTTTCATTTCCGGTTGCAGTAGTACTGCAATGCTGGTCATCATCCATATCTCCGGCAGTATCACTGTAAGCTGCGGTTGTTCCAGGAGCTCCAAGCGGAAGAAAACCATTTTTTGTCAGTTCAAATGTGAACAAATCCCAACCCCATCTGTTAGGCAGGTTATTTTTGCCATTAATATCAATTGAGACCCAAAGATATCCGTTTTCAGGGTTTTCAAATGCAAACATCATTCCGTTATTAATGACAAAAGCACCATCATCAAGTCTGTTCATATGAATTTTTGTGTTAGAGGATTTATTAAAAATATAGTAATTATCAAGAGAATCATTTGTGTTAGCGGCACCTTGTCCAATGCAGACACTGGTGTTTTTGTTTGCGTTACTGTAATCTCCACAGTCAATTACTACTTTGTGATAATTTTTCAACGCATTATATAGAGACTGGCTTGTTCTGTAACTTGCAGGATCAACAGAAATATTATCCGCATCCATTTCAGCAAGTGATTTTGCAAGAATGGCATATGCTGTATTAAATTGGGCCCGGGCTTGTCCTGCTTTTTGTCCCTGGATTAATTGCGGAATAGTTAACGCCGCCACAACCCCGATTACTGATAATGCAATTAAAATCTCACCTAAAGTAAAGCCTGAACTCTTTTTTATCATATAAAAACTTATCCTCGTTTATCTTTTTCTTAATTATAACATATTTTACAACTCTGCTCAACTATTTAAAATTTTATTTGTGTTTAATATAACTTTACAAATTAAGCAATTTTTAAAATTCACATGTTTATATATGGAAAAGGTAGTTTCAATCAGGAGTTTTCTTTATGTCAATGAATGTAGCATCTATTACCCCGCGGGAACGTGCAAAATCAACAGGTGCGGGTGCAATCTTAGGTCTTATAGGTATGAGTGCATACCATTTACCTGTTACAAAAGACAGATTTGTCAGAACCGCGTATGCCATTGTCAAAAATCAGGCCGAAGAAAACATAGAAATGCTTAATGAATCGGCATTGGCACTTTCTAATAGAAAATTAAAAAATGAACATAAGTTATTTTTATCGCAGCTTGGTGTTGATGAAAGTTTAACATCTATAAACAATAAGATTGCCGAGTTAAAAAGAACAATTACTGATGGTGATATGGTTAAAGCTTTAAAAAAAGGATATGCTGATAATTTCTCAACATTCAAAAAATCTGAGGCATTAATGGATCCTGTTGCATCCAAAGCTTTTCAAACAATCAGGTGGCGAAATTTCGGCTGGGGTGCAGTTATAGGATTTGTTGTCGGCTCTGTTTTGGCAATGAAGGCAGGGGAATCTTCGCAGATGCAGCCGCATATGTAATAGAATTTTGTCTTTATGTTATCATGGGTTTATGCGCAAACATGATATAAGATATTATATTAAAGAGCTTTTGAATATTGCTATGCCGATAATAATGGGGAATTTGGGATTTATTCTGATTGGTATTGGTGATGTTGTAATTGCAGGAAGACATTCCACTGATACATTTGCAGCAATAAGTATTGCAAATGCTATTATAAATTGTATTTTTACATTTGGCATTGGTCTTATTGCAAGTATTTCACCATTGTTGTCAAATTACCGCGGTGAAAGGAAATGTATAAAAAAGTATTTTTATCCGTCAATAAGATTTTCTATGATTTTAGCGTTAATAACATCATTATTGATTATTGCAGTTATTCCTTTAATTCCTGATATGGGTTTTGAACAGAAGCTTGTCAAGCATATTCAGGATTATATGTGGATAACTTCTTTAAGTACATTTGGTGCTTATTTGCATGCCTGTTTGAAGGAATTTTTACAAGCGTTTGAAATTGTTGTCTTTCCGAACGCTGTTACAATTTTTTGTGTATTTTTGAATGTATTTTTAAATGTGATATTTGTATTCGGGTTTGGACCTATCCCATCAATGGGAGTGATAGGTTTAGCTGTTGCAAGTTTGACTGTTCGTTATGTTATGGGAATTGCGTTATTAATGTACTGTTATATGAATATGCGTTTTAATAATTATCATGAACAAGGATATTATAAGAATTTATTAAATATAGGTCTTCCGATATCAATAGCTGTATTGATTGAATTTGTGGCGTTTAACAGTATTGCAATATTTATGGGCAGAGTTTCAGGAGTTTATGCAGCGGCACAGAATTTGGTATGTTCGTTAACAACAATTTCATTTATGATTCCATTTGCTATATCAAACGCGATAGCAATTAAGGTTGGTTTTGCAAACGGGGCAAGGAATATTATTGATTTAAAGAATTATTCTCTTGTAGGAATACTGTTATCTGTTGGATTTATGGCATGCAGTGCGGTTGTATTTTTAGTATATAGAAATTCAATTGCAGGCGTATTTTCTGCAGATGTTAATCTTTTAAAAATTGCAATCCCGATAATACCTGTACTTGCTGTATTTCAAATATTTGACGGATTTCAAGTTGCACTTGCTGGGATTTGCAAGGGTATAAAACAGACTAATATTGTTTTAATTGCGAATTTCATTGCGTACTGGTGTGTTTCTATTCCTGTTGGTTATTTACTTGCTTTTAAATATAAATTAATGCTGGGTGGTTTTTGGTACGGACTTGTAATTTCTGCAATTATTCTTTGTTTTATTATGTGTACATGTTTGAAACTATATTCGGATAAAGAATACAAAAAACAAGAGCCTTAAACGGATCTTGTTAATTATTTTGGGATAAATATATACGATAAGTATTTAAGTTTAAAAAACGAAAAATAAAAGAGTAAACATGCAGCCTAAAGATGCTGCACTAAATAAAAACCATGTGTGCATAACAGGATGCTGGTATGACCAGATTTCCTTTAATGTGCTTGTAGCGTTGGTAATAGTCTGCATAAATTTCTCTCCAAAAATAACTCTTTTCTTTATATATTTATTGTCTACATTTAAGTGAAAACAACATCACCTATTTGGTTGATTATTAATTTAGTTTATCTTATTATTGATTTATGCGAAATGTTGAATTATTGATGCCTGCGGGCAATTTGGAGAAATTAAAATATGCCGTGAAATACGGTGCGGATGCTGTATATTTAGGTGTTGTAGATTTCAGCTTAAGGGCTATGCGCAAAGGAGAAATTATTACCCTTGAAAATTTAAAGCAGGCGATAGATTTAGCTCATACTTTAGGTGCAAAGGCTTATCTTACTTTAAATATTTTTGCGTTTAATTCTGATATTAAACATCTGGAAGAGTGTATTGAAATCATAAAAGATGCAAAGCCGGATGCAGTTTTGGTTAGTGATTTTGGAATATTACGTTTGTTAAAGAGGTATATGCCGGATACAGAACTTCATATAAGTACCCAAACAAATATTTTAAATTATGAGTGTGTGAAATTTTGGCAGGATATGGGTGCAAGCCGTGTAGTTCTCGCAAGAGAACTTTCTATCCCTGAAATAGCTGAAATAAAACAGCGGGTGCCGGATATGGAGATTGAATGTTTTATTCATGGGTCTCAATGTGTATCTTTTTCAGGCAGGTGTTTATTGAGTGATTATTTTACAAATGGTGAAAGAAAAGCAAATTCAGGGAATTGTTCGCAGCCATGCCGTTGGAGTTATAAACTTGTGGAAGAAACCAGACCGGGTCAGTATTATGAAATCAACCAAGATGAGCGCGGTTCTCATATTTTGAGTCCTAAGGATTTGTGTCTTGTAAAATACCTAAAGGACATGATTGATGCCGGTGTTGATTCATTTAAGGTCGAAGGCAGAACAAAAAGTTTATATTATGTTTCAGCTGTCGCAAAAGCATACCGTGCTGCAATTGACGAAATTTTAAAAAATCCTGATGCTGACATGGATAAATATTTCCTTGAACTTAAAAAAGTGGGTAACAGAGGTTATACAACAGGATTTGCTTTAGGAGAAAATAAATCTGACAGTTATAGCTATGATATTTCAAAAGGGTTAGCCGGTGCAGATTTTCTTTTTGAGTTTCGTGGTGTAAAGCCTTATTCGCAGGTTGATAGGACTTCTGATAGAGATGATTTGTTGTTTTTTGTAAAGATAAAAAATAAAATTTTCTTAAATGATGAAGTTGAAATTATAACCCCGAAGGAGCAGTTTACTACAAAAGTTATCGAAATTTTGGATGAACGAGGAATAAATCAAGAATTGGCTAATACAAATGCTGATGTTTATTTGAGATTGGAAAGAAATCCTATTGATTCTGAAATAGCACTGGCAAGAACAATAGGAGTAAAAGAATATGTTTCTTAAACCGGATTACAATATCAAAAGTATATATGATATTAATTTGAAAGATTTAAAAGACCTGGGAATTAAGGCAATACTTTTTGATTTAGACAGTACTTTAATGGCATCAAAATCAGGTGAATATTCTGAAAAAACTATAAAGTGGTTGAATATCGTACAAGAAGATTTTTTTGTTGCAATTGTTTCTAACAATAAAAATGGTGAATATATAGAAAAGGTTAAAAAATGTACACATTTCCCTGCACTATTTGCTGCAGGAAAACCTCAAACAAAGTATGTAGAAGCATTTTTGAAGAAATATGAAGTAAATGTCAGCGATTGTGTATTGGTAGGGGACAGACCTCTAACTGATATTTTATGCGGTAAAAAACTGGGGTGTAAAACGATTTTGGTTGACTCAATTACGGCTGACTCAGAATCAGCGCTTGTGCGTTTTGTCAGGAAACTTGAACGATTAACAATTTTTCATTAGTTTAAACTAAATCAAAGGATTGAACTTTTTTGTAATTTTGAGAATTGTTACAAAATACAAACATGTTAAAATGCTTATTATACAAGGGTTTTGGTTGTGTTTAAGTGAAATTTTAAGAACAAGTGTATATTTTTGCCTTAACAAAAGTATTATGCTATTATAATTAATGACAGTTAGAATATTTTTGGGAAATACATTAAATAACTGATATACAAAATGTAGAGCTTTAATATAATGTAGTTGTTATATAACATATTATAGATGGGTGGGAATAAAGTGAACATAAATTACTATAGGAATGAGAGTTGGGTAGACAGCACGTTTAGTAAACGCGGGAAGTGGGTATTGACACTTCTGGGTCTTGTGTTTTCTGTAGGTATAATAGCCGGAGGCTGCGGCTTTTTGCAGAATATGGGCGGCGGATCACCTCAAGAGCCTGCTGCGCCGGCACCAGTATCTGATGTTACTGCCTCTGCGCCGAAGGCGGAAGTTGAAGTGCCTAAAGAAGGCGGGAGCGTTGATTTAGAAGTTGCTGATGATCAGGCAAGCAGCATGGTATCCTATGATGTTACTTCAATTGGAAGAGCAGACCCGTTTATGCCGTCTGGAGAAATTGCTGCGTTTGATGAAGCCAGAAATTCTGCTATTGCTGAGGCAAATCTTCATAATGCAAAAATTGCAGAGTTAGAAAAATTGAAAGCGGTTTCTGTTCGTGAACCTGATGATATAAGTCCTTATAGTTTCAATTTGCCGGTGCCGCCTACTTCATTGGCTTCGCCTGGGGCTGCAGCTGCAAAAATTACCAGAACAAAAGTTGTCGGTATTATGTATAACAATGTTAATCCTTCGGCAATCATAAATGTTGATGAAAAAGATTACCTGGTTCGTCAGGGCGATAAAATTTTGGGGCAGGAATATAAAGTTGTTCAGATTAACCCTTCCTGGATTACAGTAAGTTTGGGATCTAACGTATATTCAGCCAGTATCGGAGAGCTGTTCTCAAGAGAAGATTTCGATGCGAGACAAAATGATTTATATAACTTGAGAAACAGATTTGGTGGTAGAAAAGGTTAATTAAATAGTAATAAGCAGGAGCAATTATGAAAAATAAGATTAGAGAAAAATTTATTGCAAGTGTTATGTTATCAGCATTAGTGATAACAAATTCACTTCCCGCATTTGCGATGGGCGAATATCAGGGGTATGATATGGCCAGGCCGGCTATTAGGTCAAATGATGTAACATCTTTGGATTTTCGTTCAGAGCTTAAAATTCCTAATGCGGATTCAATTGTGAATTTGAGTCTGAGAGATGCTGATGTTACTCAAGTTTTGAGAATGTTCGCTGATCAGGCCGGAATGAATATCATATTTGCTGACGGGGTTAGTGGTACTGTTACAATGGATTTGGTTGATATTCCATTGAGTGAAGCTCTGGATTTAGTTGTGACAACTAAAAATTTATTTTACGATATTCAAGCAAATACTCTTGTAGTTTCAACAGTTGATACTTCATTAACAATGGTTAACAAGAGCATGACATTGATTCCTGTAAGATATGTTAATGCTGCCGCGCTGGCATCGTTTATGAATGCCAATATATTCAGAAGGGATGGGGTAAACCCGGGGGTTTCAATAAAACCTGCTGTAACTGTTAATCCTGCTACAAATGAATTGATTGTTATGGGTTCTCAAAATGATGTTGCTATGGCAAGAAAAATTGTGGAGCAGTTTGATAAAAAACCTACAATAACAACATTCAAAGTAAATCATACAACACCTGCTGAGATGGCTAATCTTATTTGTTCAACATTGATTCCTTCTACAATTTCAAGCGGAGCTTCTTCAGAAGGCGGCGGTAGTGGTTCATCATCTTCCTCAGCTTCAGGTTTTGCAGCCGGTGTTCCTACAGGTTTTGCATCTGATGACAGCAGTAGCAGTGACAGTGGTGATGGCGGCGGAACTATTGCTGTTGGCGGCGGTAAACTTGTATGTTCTACAGAGGCCTCTGCTACTGCAGGTGACCTTACCAGTTTACCTTTTATTAATTTATCGGTATCTTACTTCCCGACTTTAGGTACTGTACAGATTATAGGCGGTTCTGATTCTCAAATTGATATGATTAGAGAATATATTGCTGCTAATGATAAAAAAGCTCCTCAAGCATATCTTGAAGTGCAAATCATATCGCTAACTGAAGACGGCAGCAAAACATTTGATAATACCTGGCAGTTCTTGAGCAAAAACTTCTCATTTAACGCCGGTGGTGGACAGGGTTTTTCTACCGATCCTATGTATCCTATATTCTTTGCGGGTCATGGTTTTACAATTCTTGATCCGGAAAGTTACGATCCGGAAACCGGTAAATATGAAGCAACCGGTAAAGTTGCTAAATGGGGCAGCTCACCGCAGTTGTTGTACTCTGTTAATTACATGATTGAAAACAAAAAAGGTCGTGTGTTGGCAAATCCAAAAGTTCTTTTAACAAGCGGTCAAACTTCAACAATCGACTTGACAGGCGATTATGTTAAGAAGGTAACAACCCAATATTTGGATAACGGTGCATCTTCTGCAGCACAGGTTCAAAAAGAATATGAACTTGGTGATGATAACGGTATTAAGGTTACAATTACTCCGTTTATCAGTCCTGACGGTTATGTAACTCTTGATATCAATCCTGAATATAAAACTGTTGCCAGTCAATTGTATACAGTAACAGATACAGGTGAACAAGATTTAGCTGCTACATTACTACAAAGACGTGATCTTGCGTTGAAAGGTGTACGTATTAAAGATGGTGAAACTCTTGTTATTGGTGGTATGATTCAGGAAACTGAAGCTAAGACAGTAACTAAAATACCGTTCTTAGGCGATTTACCTGTTGTTGGTATGTTCTTCAGAAGTACCGGTACAACTAAGAAAAAAGAAGAAATGGTTATTATGTTAACTCCTCAAATTGTTATTGATACTGAAGATGCAGTTGCTGACGATAACATGCTGTAAAGTTGAATAATAATCCAAATTTGATATGTAGAAGTTTACACGACAGGAAAAGTACTAAAAATAAATGAACGCACTAATATTAAGACTAAAAAATAGTATAGATCATAACATACTAAATAGTATAGATAAGAATCTAATGGGGCAGTATCACTTTGTTCCGATTAGTGTAAAAGACAGTTTTCTTTTCGTGGCAGTTTCTAAAAATTCAAATAAAGATGAAATTAATGCAATACTAAAAAAGACATTTCAACAATCAATCAAGTTTATGCTTGTTGGTGATGATGATTTGAAAGAGTTGTTGGGATCATTTGTTTCTGATGAGTCAATTTCGCAAACACCAACAGCCGGGACTGTTGAGCCTGCGGCACAGGCGAAACCGTCACAGATCAATACTTCTGTTCCGGGAGCAAAGCCTTCAGGTGCCTCCGGCGGTAGGCTTGGTGAAATACTTCTTGCAAAAGGTATTGTATCTGAAGTTGATTTGATGAAGGCTTTAGCTACATCAAAGCGTAAAAATACTCCGATTGGTTCAACTTTGTTTGAAATGGGGCTGGTATCGCTTGACCAGTTAAAAAGTGTATTGCATGAACAGACCGGTTATGAGCTTGTTTCAGCTGAGCAGTTAGTTAATCAGAAAAAATTCGTTAATATCTTGCCGGAAGATTTTATTAGAGCAAATTCTGTAATTCCGATTTCATCTGACGGTAAAACTTTAATCTTAGGGGTTTTAAAGCCTATAAAAATGGATGTGATGAAAGAAATCATCTATTTAACGGGTCAAAACCCTAAGCAGTTATTGATGACTCACTATGAGTTCCAGAATTCAATGAATACATTTTTCTCTTTGCAGAAAAAGCAAACTGATGAAATTTTGGAACAAATCAAAACTGAAACTTTGGATTCAGAAGAAGAAGCGACCCTTTGGGAACAAGTTGATGCTGAATTGCAGGATTCTACAGGTTCTGTTGCGAAATTCGTAAACCAAATTATTACAAACGGTATTGATAATAAGGTATCAGATATTCACATTGAACCGAGATTATCAGGGTATATTGTACGATATAGAAAAGACGGTATGCTGCAAAAAGTTTTGGATGTTCCGGCAAAAGTTGAAACCTCTGTTATTGCACGTTTTAAAGTAATGGCGAGGATGAATATCGCAGAAAACAGACGTCCTCAGGATGGTACGTTTTCAATTTCGTACAAGGATTGTTCATACGACTTTCGTATTAATACACTTCCTGTATCCGGTAAGGAGAAGGTCTGTATTCGTATCTTGGCACCTGCTGTTTCTCTTGCTTCTAATGATAAAGAGATCAAGCTTGTTGGTGCTCAAGAAGGTGATGTTCAAAAAGTTAAGCAGATGGTATCTTGTCCAAACGGTATTATCTTAACTTCAGGTCCTACCGGTTCCGGTAAAACAACAACTCTTTATTCTGTATTAAAAAGTTTGAATGATGAGTCCGTTAATATTACAACAATTGAAGATCCGATAGAAATCAAGCTTGAGGGCATTAACCAATCTCAAATTAACGCAAAAGCAGGTATTACGTTTGCGTCATGTATGCGCGCAATTCTCCGTCAAGACCCTGACATTATACTTGTTGGTGAAATTCGTGACTATGAAACTCTTGAAATTGCTATTTCAGCTGCGTTAACAGGTCACTTAGTTTTAAGTACAGTCCACACTAACTCGGCTGCCGCAACAGTTACCCGTCTTATTGAAATGGGTGCAAAAGATTATCTGGTATCTTCAACTTTATCCGGTGTTATTGCACAGCGTCTTGTAAGAAAACTTTGTGATGACTGCAAGGAAGAGTATTACCCTACCCGTGAAGAAGCTGCAATGATTACAACAAAACCTGACGAAATTGAGAAACTAATGAAGACTCCTATTTATAGGGCAAAAGGCTGTAACAAATGCGGATTCCAGGGATATAAAGGTCGTTTGGGTGTGTATGAAATTATGCAGATTACAAAAGAAATTAAAAAACTTATTGCACAGGGTGCACACGATTTGGAAATCGAAGAAAGTGCAGTTGCAAACGGTATGATGACTCTACACAAATCATGTTATGGTCATATCTTAAATGGACAAACTACAATCGAAGAATTTGTCAGAGTATTGGGTATGGCAGGTGAATAGGTGAAGTATGACTATATTTAATTATACAGCTATAAAAGATGGAACAAATGAAATTGTAAAGGGGAAAGTTGAAGCAGATGATCTGCGTGAAGCCAGAGCTTCAGTTCGAGCTCTAGGTTTTACCCCGACAAATATTGTCGAAGAAACCGGAGTAAAAAAGAAAGAAGATAATAAAAAGCCTACAGGCAGAATGCCAAAACTTGGTTTATCTGATCAAATCGATTTTACTTCAACTCTTCAAATTCTTGCTGCAGCAGGTATTCCTATTATTGAATCCTTGCTGTTTATTGAGAATGATGCTGCCAAATTAAGAATAAGGCAATGTGCAACAGAGTTAAGGCGTCAAATTATGAACGGTGGTACTTTTGCAGGCACGGTTGCAAAGTATCCTGAACAATTTGGCCAGGTTTATATTGGTCTTGTTAGAGCTGGTGAAGATTCCGGGGAGTTGGAAAAAACTTTGGATCGTCTTTTAGAATTGCTGAACAAACAGGCTGCAATCAGAAGTAAGGTTGTCGGTACTTTGATGTATCCGGTGTTTGTAATTTTACTTGCTGCATTTATTGTTGTTGTCATGCTTGTATTTGTATTCCCTGTATTTAAAGAGATGTTTGACTCTATGGGGATGCAGCTGCCTTGGATTACAAGAGTGTTGATGCAGATGGGCTTGTTTTTGAAAAAAAATTGGTATACAATTCCTCTGGGATTTTTTGCTATCGCAGCATTTATCAATTTTTTATTCCGCTGGAAGCCTAGTAAATGGAAAATTGATGAATTTGTATTAAAGGTGCCTGTATTGACTGATTTAATTCAATATTCAAATTTTGCCAACTTCATTGCGGTTATGCAAGTGGCGTATGATGCAGGTGTTCCGATTTTGGAATGTTTGTATTTGTCAAACTTGACATTAACTAACCATACGTTGGAAACAAGAGTAGAGGAAGCTACTGTCAGGGTTCAACAAGGTCAACACTTGTCTGCTGCCTTAAGATCAACAAGAACAATGCCTAAGATGATTTTATTTATGATTGCAACAGGTGAACAATCTGGTCGTTTAGGTGATATGTTAGGTCAGGCTACAAGTTATATCGATAAGCAATTAGACACAATTATCGATATCATGACAAAAATGATTGAACCGATTATGTTAATTGTAATTGGTGCTATCGTACTTATCCTTGCTGCTGCACTTTACTTACCGCTATTCGCTTCTTATATGGGTATGTAAGGGGGGAAAATGTTGTTCCCGATATTAGCACTTTCAACGTTTAATGTTGAGCTCTACGGTAATTCGGCTGTTTCGGGTAGTATGCTCCCGGTTGTAGGACTTTCTACATCCACAGTTTTGTCGTACAGGGGGGAATGTTTCCTATGAAGACTGTTGTAATCACAGGTTCTACATCCGGTATCGGAAAAGAGCTAATTAAGTTATTTGCCGGAGATTGCAAGGTCTTTGCAGGGTATAGAAATGATAAATTACTTGTCCCGTTAGACAATGTTGAATATTTTTATATTAATATGTTGGATTCAACTTCAATATCAGATGCTGCGGAATTTATCAAAGGTAAAACCCGTAATTTGGATGTTATTATTAATGTTGCAGGCTGTGTTGAAGCTGGGCCGGTGGAATATATTTCAATAGATAAATTGAGGCAGCAGTTCGAGGTAAATACTTTTTCGCATATTGATTTTACACAAAGGCTTATGCCGTTATTAGATGGTGGCAGAATTATAAATATAAGTTCTATGGCAAGTTTTGGGCACTTCCCCTTTATCAGTCCTTATTGTGCTTCAAAAAGAGCATTGGATATATTTTTTAGTTCATTATCTGTTGAAAATCATAAAAATATAAAGGTAATTTCTATAAAACCCGGAGTTGTTGCAACTCCGATTTGGGAAAAGTCCATAAATGCTAATAGTGAAACTCTTGAGAATTGCAGTGAATATTCAAAAGAACTTGAATTTTTGAAAAATAATGCGTTAAAGAATTCAGATAAAGGTCTTGATGTAATTAAAGTTGCCGAATTTATAAAAAATGTTGCATTATCTAATAATCCAAAAGCTTCATATACCATAGGTTTTGATGCTAAAATTGCTCATATATTGTCGTATTTACCTCAGGATTTGATAAACAAAATTGTTAGATTAGGTATGAAAATCCGTATTAAGTA
>CABUAQ010000051.1 GCA_902489575.1 uncultured bacterium | reverse complement strand
TTGCTTCATTTACAGAAGGCTCCGGAACTCTACGCTGAGAATTTTGAACTGCATTCATAAATAAATTCTTTAAATTTTCAGAATTATTTTTTGCATTATCCTTCATTGTTTGAAAATTCTGCTTCGCCTGTGCAAAATTTTGCCTGGAAGCTTCAGCTCTTGATTTGTGAACCTCAATCAAATTATTAACATTTGTTTTAACATTTTGTGCGCTTTCTCTTGCATCATTTACCCTATCAGAAATATTTGTTTTAACTGTCTCTTTAGCATTCTCCAACTCTTGTTTTAAATCTATTTGCGTTGTATCGCACTGAGAAAGCCATTTAAAACTCCGCACAGATGAAGAGGCACCAACAACACCATTTATTACTACCTTAAAATCTTTATATGCAGTACTGCCGCCTGTCAGCTCCGGTATAACCGAAATATCCTCATTGGCAGGGTCTGCTGTTAACTGTTTTAAAATATTTGATGTTAACGCTCCAAACTTTGGAATAAAGGCCAGCAACTTGTCAGCAGACAACTCTCCTAAAGGCCCGAGACAAGATACAACTTTAGCCTCCAAACGCCCCAAAATCACAAGATTTGCAGTGTTTGGCAATATATTATAAACCCCGTGAACATGATATGACATCAATGGCCCTGCCACAAGTATATTCGAAATATTTGCACTTCCTCCGCCCAAAGTCAATGAACCCTTGATATATTTAAACTTATCAGCCTCTTGAATAGTGGATAAGGATGAAAGCGCTGATATTGCAGCCTTCAAAACAGAATTTGAAGAAACATTCTGAGCTGCTACAAGATTTTCCAAACGACCTATACTTATAAAGCGTCCGTCTGTAACATTAAAATCGACATCACCTTTCATTGACTGAATAATATCTTTATCAGTAAGACCTTTCATATTAAGTTTTGCATTAAAATCCAGAACTCCTGAAAGTGCATTCTTAATTCCGACTGCACCTTCTACTGCATTTGTAGAATTCAATCCGCTGCCTGACATATCCAAACCTATTTCAGAATTCGAAATATCATAAGAAATATTTCCGCGGACCTTCCCATCAAAAGCAGTTGCTGTTATATTTGAAAGATAAAATTTGGAATAATCTTTTAGAGAAAAATCAACAGTCAAATCAGATGCAACAATTCCGCCAAATTTAAATTGTCTAGCTGTCGCTTCTCCATTCAAGACACTACCTGATAAATCTGCAACAATATCACTAATTTTAAAATCCAAATCTTTTGAAGATATATCTATTAGATTAACAGTACCTCTCAGCTGCGGATCTATAACATCACCAACAACAGAAACTGAACCGTTTGCCGTTATATTAGAATTCGGGAGTCCCCAAATAGGAAACGATTCTTCAGCAGGAACAGAAATATTTAAATTCAACTGGGGAGCTGAATAAAGTTTTGAAATGCCTCCTGATAATTTTATTACTGTATTCTTATCATTAGAAACACCTGTATTTCTAAAAGTTAAAGAATCACCGATTATCTCAATATTTGAATGAATATTTGTAACCTGATTTCTCAGAGATTTTAAATCAACCAGCGACAAATAATTATTTTTATCAGCTGTAATATTAAGCTTAATATTTTGAACCTTTGAATTTCCGGTCAAAGACATTTTTACCGGAATTTTACCTTTATAAGTTATTAAATCACGAAACTCTTTTGGTAAGACTGCTGCAGCATCAACTGCTCCAAGATTTCCTTCTGCGGCTATATCAATATTCATTCTGTCACTCAGGTAATCTTTTACTGAACCTTTTACATCTATTCGTGAATTGTTTAACATAATATAAGATTTTTTAATATCAATATCCTTATTCCCGATCAAAATATTAGTATCAGGAACAGAAACATTTGCCCCGGAATGCAGAAGATATAACCCATTAACATCAATACTACCAAGAGCAGATTTTCCATCGTACAATATACTTAACAAAGCCTCTGACAGTTTAAGTTTTGTAAAAGAAGCCTTATTAAGTATATTAACTCCGTTAACACGTGCTGTTATCTCAGGTTTTATGTTACTTAATTTACCTTTTATAACTCCGTTAAAAGAGACTTCACCACTATTTATGTCATTTTCTTTTAACAATGAAATTTGTCCAATTGCTGCTAAAAGCCCTTTCAAAGACAATTGATTTGCTGTCAAATTTAAATCGGCCGTAGAATCACTGTCAATCCTTCCTGACAACCTAAGAGGATGACCTAAAATTGAAAATCCTGCTTCTTTGATATTTATGTCATTGTTCGTGAAATCAATATCCGCCCTAATATTATCAACTGAAACATTATAAAGCCCGTAATTCAAACTTGACGGAATAATTTTCAAATAACCGGTAGAACTTACTTTCTTCAAATCAGAAGCCAGATTAAAATCTGCATCAATTCCGCCGGTTGCACTAAGAGTATTAAAATCATATACTCCAAAAGATTTAGCAATACTATTTACCAGTTTTATTATATTATTGAATTTTGCATTAGATCGTAAGGTTAAATCAATTGAAGGTTTTTTACCTGAGTGAATATCGCCGATAATTTGAGTAGTTTCTTTTTCATCATTTGAGGTGAAAAACATAGAATCAATATCTGTTCTGTTTCCTTTGAATATCAGATCAAAATAGCTTTCCGGAAGTTTCTTACCATCCACCCCGACCGATAAAGCATCAACTCTCAGATGTCCGGACAAATGCGGTTCCTTAAATGTACCAAAAGTTTTTATATCGGCAAGAATATTTGCACTTAATTTGTTATCACATACCGATTTAAATAAATCAATTATTTTAAAATTGACACTGTTTGTCTGGCTTGAATCTGCATCCACCACAATATCTTTTGGAAAAACCAAATCATCAAGAAGAAGTTTTGGCATTATTTTGTTGTAAATTTTTACGTCGTAATCAGATACAACAATATTCTCGAACACAATCTTTCCTTTTGTCGATAACTTAAATTTCTTATCAAGAATAAAGTCTGTCAGTTTAAAATCCGAACCTTTTACATAATATAAATTTGAAGTTTTTTCATCTACGAAAGACAATTTATAACTTTTTGACTTCACATTTGGAAGTTTGTTAGACAATTTAAACCCATAGGGCAAAGATGACGGTGTTTGAGAAGATTTTTGCCCGCTGACAAGAAAATCCTGAACGAGAAAAGTTCCATCTTCTTTTACGACAATATCAGCTGAAAAATCTTTTGCGAAAACACTATCTATTTGAATATTTTTAAATACAACAGGCAAAAGAGCTAACCTTAGCCCTGCATCATTTGCCTGCACAAACGGTTTTTCTGATGCAGGTAATGACACTGAAAGACTTTTAACTTTTACACCGGCAGACAAATTAGGCGCTGTTACAACAGAAATATCATCAATATTAAATTCCAGCCCTGTAACTGCTTTTAATATATCTTCTATATTACTACTATATGAATCCAATATTGGAGACAAAAACAACGGCAAAATTAGGAATAATATGTATGAACCTGCAAGAATTGACCCAAGCCAGACAGTAACTTTTTTTGAATTAAACTCCATATCCCTACCTCGTATTTTCTACAAAGTATTTTACCACAAACTAATAAATTGAAACTAGACCATATAATATTTTTTTATAAATAAAACAGCATCGTCTTTTGTTACAACTTCTCCAACAATTTGAGCATCTTCAAGTGCTGAAATAATTTTACCTAATTTTTTTGACGGCTTTATACCTAAAATACGCATAATTTCTGTCCCATCAAGTAATTTGGGTAGAGGCTCCAAAGTTTCAAGAGCATCAAGATAAAAGTAAAGAAGTTTATTCAATGCCGTAATATTTTCCTCAACAATATCTTTTGTAATTTCAATTCCTTGAGCTGCGAACCTGTCAGCTTGAGCAATTATAATATTATCAATTGCATTATTCTCAGATTTCCTAACATAACGCATAAATGACTTTTCTGATGCCTCCGGAGAAGAGACAACTGCTGATGGGTACATATGTCTTTTTATAATGTAAGCAATATATTCTATCTGCTTATTTGAAAAACACAAATCGCGTAAAATCACCGGAGCCATTCTGGCTCCGACATCCTCATGCTTTATAAATCTATGACGCCCTGTCTCAGGTTCGATAGTCCAGGTAGAAAATTTACCGATATCATGCATAAAAGCTGCAAGTTTCAAATGAGTCAGTCTTGAAAAACCTCCAAAATCAATCTTTTCCATATGCTTTTTTACATCAGGAACCGCTTTATCATAAAACTTTTGAACCTGATGGACAGTTTCAACACTGTGGTGAAACAAATCAAGATGATGATGCAGATTTGGCGGTACCTGTTTTAACTCTTTGACAAACGGAAAAATCAACTCCAGCAAACCTGCTTCATCCATTTTCAAAAGAGCTTTATCTGCATATTTACCGCTAAAAAGTTTCATAAGTTCGTAATGAATTCGTTCTTTGGCAGGATTTAAGATAAGAACGGAATTCTTTTCAGCAATATTTAAAAGGTCAGGAGCAATTTCAAACCCGAGCAGAGAATAAAATCTAAATATTCGAAGTATTCTCAAAGGATCTTCTACAAAATTTGATTCCTTAACCCCTTTAATAATTTTTGATTCAAAGTCCTTTAGCCCGCCTGCCGGATCAACAATTTCAAAACTTTTAATATCAACCGCAACTGCATTTATTGTCAAATCTCTGCGCATTATATCTTTTTCAATAGAATCTTCAACAGGATTTGTTATATCCATAAAATTCACCTTGTCCGGCAACACCACCCGGTAAATCTTATTTTCTTCATCCAAAGGAATATAAGTACCGTTAAAAAACTCTGCAACATTTAAAGCAAAACTTCCGGCATCTTCATCTACGACAATAAGATCTCTGTCAAAAATAACTTTTCCAAGTAAATAATCACGAACAGCACCTCCGACAAGATAAATTTTATTATTAAAAAAACTTGTCAGATTATTTAAAACTGCATCATTTTTTATATTATCGATTATGACTTGAGTATTCATATATAATATTCCCCAGTGCAACAACCACCGCTGTTTCTGCTCGTAAAATCAAATCCCCGAGTGTTAACATCTCAAGTTTATTTTCTTTAAAAAATGCAAACTCTCTTTGAGAAAACCCGCCTTCAGGACCAATAATAACAAGAACATTTTCACCCCTGGTTATTGGTTTTCTCTGAAAAGACTCTCTTATCGTTTTATCAGTAATTCGCTCACAAAAAACTATAACCTTGTCAAAATCACTACCATCAAGAAGTTTTTCTATTGTACTGACATCAAAACACTCAGGTATAACAGCCCTTTCACACTGTTTTGAAGATTCGTACATGATCCTTTGCCACTTTGGAATTTTCTTTTCTATTACAGACTTTTGAACAGAACAATTATCAGTGATAACAGGATAAACTCCGCTTACCCCGAGTTCTGTCGCTTTTTCTATCACAAAACTCTGGGCATCAGAGCGAAGAGGACTCTGTGCAAGATACAAATTAAAATCCAAATACCTTTTGGAAGGGTAAGATTTCATGATTTTCACAAGGACAGCAGAATTTGTTATTTCTTCTATAACAGTTTCATACTGAACCTGGTTTTCATCAATTAATAAAAGTAATTCACCCGCGCGTGAACGCAGCGAACGCGCTACGTGCTGATAAGTATCTTTATCTGATATTTCAATAAATTTTCCGTTTATTTGTCTCGAATCTACAAAAAAATGTGGCATAATGAACCTTCCTAAATGATTATAACATGCTAATCAACGATTATTTCTTTTTCATTTTTATATGTAACATATCCCAAATTTGCACCCGGAGGCTTTCGCAAATATTTACATTTTGTATAAATTACCCCGGTCTTAGACGAGTTCTTTGCACTGGAATATTCTTTTGCAAGTTTTGCACACTTCAAAATTAAATCATCTGTTACAACCTGCGTCTTCAGAAGGACATGAGAGCCTGCACAATTATGAACATGGAACCACAAATCCTCATTTTCAGCCAATTTTGAAATTATATAATCATTTTGTTTGTTATTCTTGCCTACATATATCCTAGTATTTTCTCCTGCCATAAATTTTGTAACTTCAACTTCTGTTATAGGTTTCCTTTGAAGAGGTTTGTTATCTTCTACCTCAAATGCAATATCAAATAGATCATCTATTTTTTCAGCCTCCTCTACAGAATACAGCACCTGTTCCAAATATTCCTTTTTAATACAATGTTCTCTTATCATTTCAGATAATTTAGCTATCGAAGTTTTGCCTTTATTATACAATCTATAAAATCTGTTCGCATTCTCCTTCAAGGTCTTCAATGGATCAAGAGTTATTTTAATATTTTGATCGTTCTCATAGTCATAAACTTCCGCAAATGGTGCATAATCGGACAAATTATACAAATTTGCCACAATCAAATCACCCCAAAGTCTGTACTTGTCATTATCTGAAGACTTTTGAAGCTGATATTCCATTTGGTTAAGAGATTTTGATATTTTTTTTAGCTTTTGCGAAACAACAGATTTATAATTCTGCTTCATAACCCTAAACTTGTAATGTGCGATACAATCAGAATAATAAGTGTCAATTAAATCATTTACTGAACCCTCTGTTGGAAATTCTTCAATTAAACTTTTCCAAACTCTATCCGATATACTACTCTGTTTTGGGGGATAAACGTAAGGAAGCCCGCCATAAATTTCTCTATCTCGACTTTTTTCTGCTCCCACATTATGCGCACATCCTATAATAATATTAGTATCGTAGTTATACAAAACAACATTTGAATGTTTTCCCATTAACTCAAAAGCTAAACAAAGATATATTTTTTCACCAACCTCATTATACGTTTCAATATAAAACTCTAAAATACGTTCATTTTCCGGCTGTTCAACTCTAGCTATTCTTGAATTTTCCAAATATTTTCGAAGCAGCATACAAAACATAGGAGGCTGTTTCGGTATCTGTATAATTCTTTTTGCCGCATTTTTCTTACTTGTAAAGCAAAGATGATAAAATTGCGGATTGATATTGACATAAAATTGACAAGTCCGGCTGTTATTACGAAGTAAAAAAATAAATTCTCTTCTCGTTGGCTGCTGAATTTTTGTAATCCTTGCTCCTAACAAAAAAGATTTTTCTTCCTTAAAAAAGGCATTAAGAGTTAATACGTCAAATGTAATCATACAAAGAGTTTACTAAAAAAGAAAACTCTTGTCTAATATAAAATAACATGCTAAAATAATGGAGAAAAAGAGGATGTAATATGAAAAAAGAAAAAGAAAATGCCAAACAGCCGGCTACCGATTTAAACATAGGTAAAAAATTTGTTAAAATATTAGTTACCACCGAAGATTATCTTATAACAGGCAAATTGTACTTACCAATAGATTCTTCCGTTGAAAATCCGACAATAGAAAACCTGTTATTTTATGCGCTTAATTGCGGAAATATGTTTATGGCTCTCCACGAGTGTGTTATCAGCAACAGACATAATGTTGAATACCAGCCTGAACATGTTGACTATTACAATGTGAACTTGAATATTGTTCATTCATGCCAAATTTTGAAAGACTAATTTTAGAAAATTTAATAAAAAAAAGATTACAAATGTTACATACTGTAGTCTTTTTTTTGTGTTTTTGCTAGTATTATAGTTGCGATATAAATAGACGGAAAAGGAAATAAGAGATGATTAAAACAAAGTTTAAAGACCACGAGTGTGGAAAGCTTAACTTGACAAACATCGGAGAGACTATAACATTGTCAGGCTGGGTATCTTGTATAAGGGATTTGGGAGGAATATTATTTATAGAACTTCGCGATAGGAGCGGATTTTTTCAGATTGTTGCAAATCCGCAAATCAATCCAAAAGTTCACAAAATTATGGAACATGTAAAAACCGAATACGTAATTAAAGTAAGCGGAAAAGTTACCAAAAGACCTGATGAAACCTATAACGAAAAATATCCTACGGGACAAGTTGAAATGTATCCTGATAATATAGAAATCTTATCTGAAGCAAAAGTTTTGCCTTTCGTATTAGATGATAACAATGTTTCAGAAGATATAAGATTAAAATACAGATATCTTGATTTAAGACGCGAGCCGATGCTATCTAAACTTATTATGCGTCACAATATTGTACAGGCTATCAGAAACTACATGAACGGTCTTGATTTTCTTGAAGTTGAAACACCTATCCTTATCAAAACAACACCTGAAGGAGCAAGAGATTACTTAGTACCGTCACGAGTTCAGGAAGGTAAGTTTTACGCACTTCCTCAATCTCCTCAAATTTTTAAACAATTATTGATGGTTGGCGGTATTGAAAGATATTATCAAATTGCAAAATGCTTTAGAGACGAGGACTTAAGAGCTGACAGACAACCGGAATTTACTCAAGTTGATATTGAAATGTCCTTTGTTGAACAGCAAGATGTTATAAAAGTTGTCGAAGGTTTGCTTGTTGACGCGTTTAAGGCCGCAGGGGTAGAGATTAAACCTCCGTTTATACAAATGCCGTGGCAAGAAGCTATGGATAGATACGGTTCTGATAAACCTGATACACGATTTGGATTAGAATTATTCGATATTGGCGATATAATTATGCAATCAGAATTCCAAATCGTTAAAAACACTTTAGAAAATGGTGGTATTGTGAGAGGTATCAGGATTCCGGGAGGCGCCGGCTACTCAAGAAAAGAAATTGACGATATTACAAAATTGGCTGTTTCGTTTGGCGCCAAAGCTCTTGCAAATATTATATACAATGAAGACGGTACTGCGAAGTCTCCTGTTTTGAAATTTGTTACAGAAGAACAGGCTAAGGCTATTCAGGAAAGAGCACAGGCTCAACCTGGCGATATCATATTCTTCGTTGCAGATAAACCAAAATTAGTATACGATATTATGGGCAGATTAAGATTACACTTCGGCAAATCTTTAAATCTGATTGATGAATCTAAACATAACTTGCTATGGGTGGTAGACTTCCCTATGTTTGAATGGAGCGATGAAGAAGGCAGGTTTATGGCAATGCACCACCCATTCACATCTCCTTGTATTGAAGATTTAGATAAACTAAAATCAGGCGATTTGGGTAATGTTAAATCTATAGCTTACGACATTGTTTATAACGGTACAGAACTTGGCGGCGGCTCTGTAAGAATTCATTCATCGGAAGTTCAATCTGCTATATTTAAAGCACTTGGCTTAACCGAAGAAGAAGCTCAAGAAAAATTCGGGTTTATGGTAAATGCACTGCAATACGGAACACCTCCGCATGCAGGTCTAGCTATAGGATTAGATAGGTTGGTTGCATTACTTGCAAGAACAGATTCTATTCGTGACGTCATTGCATTCCCTAAAAATGCTGGTGCTAAAGACTTAATGAGTGATGCTCCGGGTATTGCTTCATTGCAGCAGTTACGCGAGCTCCACATCAAAAGTACTGCAAACTTAGGTAAGTAGTATTATAATATATGTGCAAATAATAAAAGAGCCTCCAAGTTAAAACTTGGGGCTCTTTTATCATAATTACAAATTTTCTTTTATAAATTTATGAGCATTTAAAATATCATCGTAATTTATAGGAGGGGGTCCTTCCAGTATTTCTAAAGCAGAATGCTCACCGGCTTTACGATTATAATTAAAAACAATCTCACCAAAATCTTTTCCACATTTTTCACAAAATAACCGGCAGATTAATATATCATTATTTTGCTCCAAAATATTGAAAGACTCCTTTGTAAATTCATTTCTGCATCTTGAACAACAAAGTCTCGAAAACAATGCGTTTATATCTTTTTGTGTAAAATTTTTCATATCGTCCATATATATTAAGTTTTGTAAATATTTCAATTATTTAAACTATTAATTGTTATTTTAACATAAAAAATGGGATTAATATACATGAAGCCAAAGGAGGTTTATCATGGCTATTAATCTGATCCTATTCGGTTTTATCGTGTACACTGCATTAATTGTTGTTCCTAGCATTTGGGAAGAATTAACAGCTGAAGGCTAGTCCTCGCCGGACGGGGTATATTGCCACCAACAGTAAGCTAAAGAACGATAGGCTGATAGAGAATTTTTAAATTCCGTTTTTTGACATTCAGGAGAGTTTGGTTTGTTATTAGTGTGTAAAGTACGTTTATTAAATAAACGGACGGTTTGTTGTGGAAAAAAATTACCGAAAATTAACAACCCGGACAAAATTAAAGCAGTCTAAATTTGTTTGCTCTATAATATAATTATGGATTATTTAAATAATAAATTTGACGTAATTGTAGTAGGAGCAGGTCATGCCGGTTGTGAAGCAGCTTTAGCTTGTGCAAAGCTCGGAATGAAGGTACTGCTTTGTACACTTAATATCGATAATATTGCCCTTCAACCATGCAATCCGGCTGTTGGCGGACCGGCTAAGTCCACTTTAGTCAGAGAAATTGACGCCCTTGGCGGGGTAATGGGTGAAGTTGCTGATGCTACGTATTTGCAAATGAAGATCCTTAATTCTTCAAAAGGACCTGCTGTCAGAGCTTTACGTGCGCAATCAGATAAAGCTGAATATACAAGATATATGAGAAACTTACTTGAAAGTAATGAAAACATATATCTTAAACAATGCTGCATTACAGAGTTAACCGTTGATAATGGAGAAATAACAGGCGCTATAGACGAATTTGGAATTGAATACCTCGCAAAAGCAGTTATACTAACAACAGGAACCTCTTTAGAAGGCAGGATTTTTGTAGGTTTGCGTTCTTATAGTGCAGGAAGGTTAGGAGAAAAAGCCGCAATCGGCTTATCAAATTCTCTACACAAATTAGGTATTGAAACAAAAAAATTAAAAACCGGAACACCTGCAAGAGTAGATAAACGCACAATTGATTATTCAAAAATGACAATACAGCCAGGGGACGATGAGTTAAATTTCTTCTCGTTTAAACCTGATCGTCCAATAAGAAAAACTTATCCCTGCTACCTGACAAGAACAACTGAACAAACTCACGAGATTATTCGTTCGAATCTCGACAAATCTCCAATGTACCAAGGTTTAATACACGGCGTTGGTCCAAGGTACTGCCCATCGATTGAAGATAAAATTGTTAGGTTTGCATCAAACCCCTCTCACCATATATTTATAGAACCAGAAGGTTTAGGAACTTATGAAACATATATTCAAGGGTTTTCAACAAGTTTACCTGCTGATGTTCAGGTAAAAATGATACGAAGTTTACCCGGGTTAGAAAAAGCTCATATTATAAAACCTGCTTATGCTGTTGAATATGATTATGTTCCGGCCGTTCAAACAGCACATTCTTTAATGTCTAAGAAGATTCAGGGATTATTTTTTGGCGGGCAAATAAACGGAACAAGCGGATACGAAGAAGCCGCTGCACAAGGTTTAATCGCAGGTATCAACGCATTTAATTATTTAAATGGATCTGAAATGCTCGAACTTTCAAGAAGTTCATCATACACAGGAACTCTTATTGATGATTTAGTCACAAAAGATATTCAAGATCCATATAGAATGCTAACCTCACGTTCTGAATACAGATTGCTGCTTCGTCAAGATAACGCAGATGAACGATTAATGCCAATCGGTCACAAAACCGGCTTAATTGATGATGCTCAATTTGAAAGATTTAAAAATAAACAACAACTAATAAAAGACGAACATTCAAGACTTGATAAAATTAAGATTTCGGCAACATCAGAAGTTAATGCAATTCTTGCAAAATATGAAGAACACATTGATAGAGGAATTCGGGCTTCAGAACTTCTTAAACGACCAAACATAACATATAAAATTTTGCAAGAAATTGATACTTTTACAAAGGAGTTAAATATTCCAAAAGAAGTTTACGAGCAAGTTGAGGTAATTATCAAATATGATGGGTATATAAAACGCCAAAAAGAACAAGTTGAACAGGCAGGAAAACTTGAAAAATTCAGAATCCCGGATAATATAGATTACTCGAAAATTGAACATATATCCTCTGAGACAAAAGAGAAGCTTGCAAAAATTCAGCCAAAAACTCTCGCTCAAGCTTCCAGAATAGGTGGTGTAAAACCCGCGGATATTTCAATTTTGATGGTGATGCTTGAGAAAAACACTATAGCACGTAAGTAGCGTCAATCTTTTTATCAATATACTTTTCTGTAAAAAATTCAGGAAAAATCTTTTGATTATATAGTTTTAAATCACTAAATCGAATAGCCTTTTTATCCTTGCAAGCAATAGTTATAGAACGCTTTTCCGGAGTTTTAGAAAGTATTTCACCCGGCTGAACATCCCCAACATCTTCCAACAAGACCTGCATTGAATACGGATTTACTACGAGAAACCTATCTGCATGAGTGATATAGCAAGGCAAAAATGGATATAATGCCCGAACAGTCCTTGAAATATCATCTGCCGATTGAAACGTAAAATCAAGCATTCTTTCCTCTCCTGAAATGTTAGGGAAATATGACGCATATTTTTCACTCTGCGCTATTGGTGTAATTATTTTGTCGTTTAAATCCGTAATAAAATCAGCGACAAGAGATCTTGCTACTCTTACAGAACGCTCTTTTAACTCTTTTGAAGTATCATTAGGCAATATTTCTACCTTTTGCTGAGATAAAATAGAGCCACTATCATAACTTTCATCCATAAGATGCAAAGTTACCCCAGAAAATTTCTCCCCATGCAATATCGTTTGTAAATAAGGATTTGGACCACGGTATCTTGGTAATAACGAAGGATGAACATTCACTGTAGCAATCTTTGGTATATTAAACGTATCTTTTCGTAACTTTTCTTTCCATGTACCAACAATAATCAAATCTACATTCAAATGCAACAGAAGTTTTCTAAACCTTTCACTATTAGCTGACTTTAATCTTATTTGATTAATTCCCAATTGTTTAAACAACGTAACCTCAGGCTCAGGATTAAAAAGATCTTTCAAAAAAAGTTTAAAAGGATTCATACAAGTC
>CABUAQ010000050.1 GCA_902489575.1 uncultured bacterium | reverse complement strand
TAATTGAAGTGTAACATTTCTTAACATGAATTTAATAAAATAGCAATTATCAAGATAGTAAATACTTTATATAAATACGAGGACACAAACACAAGGATTTTGTAACAATGAGTTTCTTATTAGGCGCATTTGGAAAATTGGCTGCGGGCAGGAGGGTCAGAGACCTTCAATCTCGCATGATGCGCGTCCAATCCAGGTTGAGACGTGCAACTCGCCAGATTGAAACTACAAGCAAAATGCTAGAGACTCAAAAGAAATTCGAATTAAATAATTTATCTCTTCAGTCTCAATATGGTTCTATGTTTGCTCAGAACAATTTACAGTCTTCTTTATTGGGTGCTTTAGGAGATGCTGGTAAGACACTTTTAGCTGGTGGCGGTACCCAAGATTTTGTTAGTGGTTTAACTCAGGAGCAACAATCACAATGGTTAGACTATCAAAATGCTATGAACCAGATGAAATCTAACAATGAAATTTGCATTGCTCAGGCTAAGATGGAAATCGAATCTAAGTACGAAGACTTGAATGACATGTTGCTAGAACCATTGAAAATGGAAGAAGATTCACTTCAAACAGAAAAAGACTCATTGGAATCTCAAATTCAAATTGCTCAAGCCGATTACAAAGCTTGTCAGGATATGGAAAAAGCAGATGCCAAGAACTTGGCTCCAAACTATACCGGTGGGGGCTAAAAATAGGTTTGCCTGGGCTCTCGGGAATATCCCGAGAGCCCTTTTAGTATGTAATAGTATTGCATAACTCATTATTAACATCTGTTAATATGATTTACAAAAATGTGGTTATGGGATACAATAAAGACATGGAAAATTTGAGTTTAAATGAGAAGATTAACGAGTTAGTCGTTAAAATGGCAAAAGAACCGAACAATGTTGAGAATTATCATGCACTTTCGGAATTGTACCTTCAACAGCAAGATTACGATAAAGTTATATCTGTTTTGGACAGTTTGTTGGCGATAAAACCTGATGATGTTCAGGCGCTTGTCGGTATGGGAACTATGTGGTTTTATGAACGGGATTTTAGGAAATCTCTTTCATATTACAATAAGGCTCTTGAAGTTAATCCAAAAAACTTTTTGATTTATTATAATATTGGTAATGTGTTTGCAGAGTGGAAAAATTTTTCAAAGGCGTTATTTTATTATAATCGTGCAATCGATTTAAATGCTTCCAATCCGGAAATTTATAATGCGATTGCTTTATTGTATCAGGATATTGAAGATTATGTAGAGGCAAAGGCTTATTATGAAAAAGCTTTGTCCTTGGATCCTGAGAACGTTAATGCTCTCATTGATATGGGCAATGTTTGTTTCAAGTTGTTTGATTATGAAACTGCATTGAAATTGTTTAAAAAAGTATTTGTGCTCAATCCTGACAATGAACTTGTGGCGGTTTGTATAGCAAATGCTCTTACTTTAATGAAAGATAAGAAGCAGGCTTATTCTTATTATGAAAAAGCTCTTTCTATGACTGAAGATAAGTATAAAATTTATATTTGTTATGCTATTTCTTTGACAGAGTTTAAAGAAATTGAAATGGCAGAAGAAATGTTTAAAAAGGCAATTGAGTGTGAACCTAAACAGCCAAATGCTATTGTTCTTTTAGCTAATTTGTATTCAAGTACCAACCGTATAAGTGAGGCAATTGAGTTATATAAGAAGGCTCTGCAGGTTCAGCCGAACAACCCTGAAACTTATTTATTGCTCGGAAATGCTCATTATTTAAATAATGATATTGAGCAGGCAATTTCATCTTATAGAGCATCGATTGCTATTGCGCCGGATAACGATGAATACAGGCTGATTTATTCGCAAGTTGTAGATGATTATGTGAAATCTGTACGCGGAGAGGTATAATGTCACGTTCTGTCGGGTTCTTCGATAGATTGATTTCTGTCCTTACGTATGTTACTGCGGGGTGGGCAGGGCTTATTTATTGCGTAATTATGTATTTTAGAAAACGGAATCCCTCTATATTTGTAAAGTATAATGTCTTTCAATCGATTTTCATATCTTTACTGTTTCTTGTTCTAAGTATGGCATTGGAATTGGTGTTGAAGTTTTTATCATATATTCCATTCGTTAATTACTTAGCTGCTCAAATTTCATTTTTGCTAAATAAGCCGGTGTTTTTTGATTATTCACTTATTCAATTGTTTTTGTCTTGTTTAGTTATATATTTCTCAATTTTCAGCGCATTAGGAAAATTCCCACGGATTTATTGGGTCTCAGAGATTATTGACCGTTCTGTAAGGTAGGATATTATTTGTAAAGAAGTTTGTTATTTAACATCTAAATTTCATATATAGTGTTGACAACGGCCTTTGCTTGATGTTTTATAGTAGTGTACTGTCCGAAATTTTCGTGCTGGATTTGACGGTTAGTATAATGTGATTAGGCCGGGTTGCGACGCCCAAGCTCCCAAGCAGGCTTATGTATGGGCAAATTGGTAAATTGAAAAAGGAGAAATTATGCCAACTATTAATCAGCTTGTACGTTCTGAACGTAAAAAGCTTCAAGACAAAACAAAATCTCCAGCTTTGATGAATTGTCCTCAAAGACGTGGTGTATGTACAAGGGTTTACACAACAACCCCTAAAAAACCAAACTCAGCACTTAGAAAAGTTGCAAGGGTTAGATTGACTAACGGATTTGAAGTTACTTCATATATTCCGGGTATCGGTCACAACTTACAAGAGCACAGTGTTGTTCTTATCAGAGGTGGTCGTGTTAAGGATTTACCTGGTGTTCGTTATCACATCGTTCGTGGTACTTTAGATACTGCAGGTGTTGCTAATCGTGCTCAAAGCAGATCTAAATACGGTGCTAAAAAAGATGCAAAGGGAAAAGGAGGTAAGAAGTAATGTCAAGACGTTCTAAACCTGCAAGAAGAATACCTTTAGCTGATCCGGTTTATAATAGCGTTGATATTTCTAAATTCATCAACAGGATTATGAGACGCGGTAAAAAATCATTAGCAGAAAAGATTTTCTATGCTACTATGGAAAGAATTAAGGAAAGAACTAATGAAGATCCTATCGAAATTTTCCAAAAGGCTATGACAAATGCTACTCCGTTATTGGAAGTTAAAGCTCGTCGTATCGGTGGTTCTACTTATCAGGTTCCTATTGAAGTAAAAGCCGATAGAGGCTTTGCACTTTCTTCTTCTTGGTTGATTGAATCAGCTAAGAAAAGAGGCGGAAAATCATTTATTGATAAATTAACTAATGAGTTGATTGATGCTTCAAACGGTCAGGGTGCTGCTTGTAAAAAACGTGAAGATACCCACAAAATGGCTGAAGCAAACAAGGCATTTGCTCATTACAGATACTAATATTTTATCAGGTATGGTATTAAAAGCACCTGTTTATGCGGGTGCTTTTTTGTCATCTGATTTTTTGCAGATCTTTGTCTGCCGAGCTGGTAGTGTGAATATTATATTTTTTAATCAGAGTTTCATATACTGACGGATTAACAAGTGTTGGCGGACATTTTGCCATATAGATATTTTTTGCGTTGTTGTCTTTAAGAGTTACAATACTGGAGATTGTCATAACATCACAAGTGGTAAAGAAAAATGTTATTTTTTCACTTGATATCGGATATTTTGCAAATAGTTTTTTTAGGATATTTGAAACAAGCGGTATGTAATTTCCTGTATTTATTGTCATTATGTTACTTTTGTTGCTTTCATAACCAAAACTGATTACGAACTCATTTTGCTTCAAATTCTCAAACATTTCATTAAAATACTCTTTTTGTGCTATAAGGTGTGCATCTATTCCTATTATGTAAAGTTTTTCAATTTCATTATTATTTAGTTTTGTGATTATTTCTTCGAATTTAGAGTTTATTTCTTCTTCGTTATAACCAAGATTTGTTTCGGCTTTTGTTTTTCCCTTAGAAAAACCTTTAGAGATGACTGCAGTGTTAATAAGTGTTGAATAATCATTATTTTCTATTTTGATAACACCGTCCGGTACTATATAATCATTGGAAAATAACCTGCCTCGGTATAGATATTCGGTGTTGTTTCTTGAGTTTTTTGTCAAAAGTATAGATCCTGGAAATGTGGCAAAATCAAGTATACAGTTTTCTGTTGTATCTCCGTAGTGTCCTTTTAAGTGTTTATACTCCTGAAATTTTTTAAGAGCATGGGTTATTAATAGATTTGAATGTGTATAAATATCAATATTTTTATCTTTTGTTGCATTTAATACATCAAGTAAATCAAAAAAATTATTACCTGAAACAAGTATAGCTTTTCCTTTTTGGGTTGAGTGAGATACTTTAATTTTGTTTATTCCGTTAAATGATTTTAATAGAACTTCACTTATCCTTAGCTGTAGTTTGTGATCCATTTCAGCCAGTTTTGATATTTTGGTAAGAATTTCATCACATGTTATATTTTTATTGTTAAAAGTGTTAAGAGTTTCCAGAATTTGGTGGTATATTTCTTCGTCAAATTCATTAAAATCATTTAGTTTTATCATATTTAAGCTGACGCTTTTTATAATTATTTGTAGAATTTCTATAAGATTTTTTTCTTCACGGCTTCTTCTTTTATATTTTTTTAGGAAAATTTTCTCACCGAGTGCTATTGCTTCGGAGATTGTTGTTGTAGTATTAAATTTTTGTACAGGTTTAAGTTCTCGGCTGATGAGATTTTCTTTGTTACAGAGGATTTTATAAGTTTTTTTTGTATCTTCTAAAAGATAGTATTCCTTCATTACGATGGAATATAATTGGTTTTCGCTAAATTCATTTATTGAAACAAGACTTGCAAGAGCAGTTATTATTTCATATTTAATATTCTTATTACTTGCACCTAATTCTTCGAGTTGAAGGATGTAGTGTGCTAGCTGCTTTAAAAACAACATAGCAAGTTCTTGTAATGAGGATATTGTTGGGGAAATGGAGCATGCTCCCCTTGATGTACATTCGTTAATATCTGTATATGTTGTCTGGTATTCGTTGTAATTGTTATTTTGCATAGTGTTAATCCTGTTTATAATTTTTTAAGTATGTCATAATATCATTTGATTCGTATATTTTGTCGTTTGTTTTCGGATTATATAAAAACGGTACCTGATCTTTTCCGCCAATTGAAAGCAGTTTCAGCACATTGTCTGTGTTTGCGGTATCAATTTTGTTGTACTTGATGTTTTCTTCTTTTAAAAAATTCATTACTTTTTGGCAGAATGGACAGGTTTCCAATATAAATAAATCTATCATTTATTTTTCTCCTTATGTGCTTATTATAAACAATTCTATGATTTTTTAATTAGCTGTTTGCGTAATTTTTTATACAGTTTTATCCAATTGCAAATTTATATTTTTTATACTAAACTCAGTTTATGAATAAGAAGAATGTATTGTTTGTTTTTGGGACAAGACCCGAAGTTATTAAATTGGCACCGGTTATATTGGAACTAAAAAAATATCCGGATAAATATAAGATTTTTATTTGTAATACTGAGCAGCAAAAGGAATTATCCAATCAAACGTTGTCATATTTCGGGCTGCAAGCAGATATTAATCTTGATTGTATGCGGGAAAACCAATCTCTGGTTGAAATCCAATCCCGTATTTTGACCTCGTTAGATAAAGTTTTTACTGACTACGATATAGATGCTACGATAGTTCAGGGTGATACTATGACCGTACTTTGCGGTGCATTAACAAGCTTTTATCGTAAAATACCTGTGTTTCATGTTGAAGCAGGACTTCGATCATATGATATTTACGAACCTTTTCCGGAAGAAGTTATGCGGCAAATGACTTCGCGAGTTGCAGAATTACATTTTGCACCTACTGAAAAAAATAAAAAAGCTCTTCTTAAAGAAGATATTTCAGACAATAAAATTCATGTAACGGGGAATACTGTCATTGATGCGTTATTCTGCCTGTCTGATAAGACTATGGATAAAGCCAAAGAGTTTTTCCGGTCAAAAGAAGTTATTGTGGATGAAAATCTTGTTCTAATCACTGTTCACCGCCGTGAAAATCATGGTGAAAGATTAGATAGAATAATAAAGGCTCTAGAATACCTTATTCAGGCATTTCCGGATCATAATTTTGTTATTCCTGTTCACCCGAATCCTAATGTAAAATGCAAAATTTATTCCTGTCTTGGTGAATATGAAAATGTTTATTTAATGCCTCCGCTTGATTACCCGTATCTTGTTTATCTTATGAAAAATGCAAAATTGATATTGACGGATTCCGGTGGAATTCAGGAAGAAGCTCCATCATTTGGTTGTCCTACTCTTGTTATGCGTTATGAAACAGAACGTCAGGAGGGTGTGGATGCAGGTGTTTCTGTTCTTGTCGGTGCTGATTATGATAAAATTATTTCATATAGTTCTGAAATTTTGTCAAAAGATCGTAACAAATCACGGCTAATAGCACAAAATCCGTATGGGAACGGGAATTCAGCTCAAATAATTGAACATATTATAGACAGTTACTTCAGAAAACACCATTAATTTTTGGTGTTGGTTGTTGTTTATTTAAATAATAATAAAAAAGCAAGTCTTTTGACTTGCTGTACATAAAATGTTTTAGGGATATATTTAAGTTTTTGAGGTTTAATTTTTATTTAATTGAAGAAGTTAATCTTTCATCTATCTTTCTGTCAATTTTTTTGAGCATTTTCTTCATTCTTAGATCGCTGTTGTGATCTGAAACTTCGTTAGATGCAAATTCACTTCTATATTTCTTATAAAGTTGAATTTCGCGGTCTTTAATGTTCTTTTTAATAAGAATTTTTTCATCTTCTTCTGCTATGTCTTTTGATATTTTGAAAATTACACTGAATAAAGCTAACACAAATACTACCCAAAGAATTTTATCAACCGGAACCGTTTCACCAACAATAGTTGTTTCTCCATTGAGCGGCTCAATCATAATTGTAGAATTTTTGATATTATCAGCAGTGATATAAATTTTAATTTTGTTTGCTCCTGAATTTTCTACAACCAATCCATCAATATTGTTTGTACCTTTGTACAGGGCATTGACTGTCTCAGATGATGAAACCCCGTTTAGTTCAATCACCAATTCGTTGTCTGCATTTGCTTTTTTTGTTACCTTTGTAATTTTATCAGTACCGAGTATTACATTATATCCAGAATTGTTTTTTTCTAATGTTATTGTGTGCAAATGGTTTTCTGCAGCTTTTACCGCAAGGGTTGTAAAAGCAAACGCAATTAAGAATGTGAATATTAAAAATATTTTCTTCATTTCTTAACCTCCCTAATCTACATACCTATACTACAACTCTTTTTCGAGATGTACATCAACCCATGGGTGTAGATGTGTAATCCTAAAGTTTTAAATTATTATTAAGATATGTAACAAAACTAATCCATGCTGAAATTAGCAATTTTTCAAACTCTTTATATAGATGTAAATGATACGAGATATTAGGAGTTACAAATGATATTACTATTCGGCGAAAAAGCGGCAAAATCATCTTCTTCAAACAAAAATTCAGGTGTTAAAAATAATCCTGTTGAAAATGCAGGAATTTTGGCTATGAATTCTGCTGAGGCAAAAAGTTTGCTGACTATGGGCGAATATGATACTTATATTTCTAATAATCCTTATGCTGTTGACTATTCAATGTACGCGGGATATGACTATTCATCTGCTGAAGATTCAGGGTTTATGAGTGATTTTTCAGCAGCAGTAGCAGTACTTGGTGATTGCGGTTTCGGATTAGGAGCTTCAGATGTTTCTTATTCTTCAGGTGCATCATTTTCCGGAGTGTCATGCTCCTCATTTACTTCTGTGGGCTAATAAGGTTTTTACGCTGATGGATGATATATATCAAGGGCAGATTAATTTCTGTCCTTTTGTTTTATAAAATTTTACCTATCATATATTGTAACAATATCTTAACAATATCCTTTAAAATATTAAAGTTTGGGGAAAATATGCCGAATTATAAGATAAGAAAAGTTTTAAGGAAATCGAAAGGACAGCACTAACAATGGGAATGGCAGCATCACAAGCTAGATTATTAACTATAACTGCTCGTTTGGCTGATAATGAGTTAAGATCACAAACCATTAATAATGCAAAAATGCGTTTGGCAACTCAAAGTTCTCAAGCTAGTGAAAATTATGTTAATGCTTTGAATAATGCAACATTAAAATTCTCTAACTATGATTCCACAGGTGCTGCATTGACTCAAGATTTAACTTATAATGCTTTAACTGCTTATAGTTCATACAATACCCAGTATGGTCTTGTTAATTCTTCAGGACAAATTTTGGTAAGTGAAGAAGAAGCCGCTATGTATGCACAATCAAATGGTAATTTAAATGCTTATTTACAAAAACACGGTTTAGAATATACAACTACATATTTTGATGAATTGGGTGATATGAAAAATGAGGCATATCCTGAACCATTTAATATTATTGATGCAGAAACAATGAAATCATATTATGAAAACTACAATAGTTATGAAAATTCTATTGAAGTTGAAAGATATAATAATAATTATACTGCTTATGCCAATGCTTATACAAACTTATCTAAAGCTGCGCAAGACAGTATGAAAGATTATTTAATGTATTCAGGTAACCAAACAAAAATTTCGTATGATGCCGCCAATAAAAGCTATTCAATTTCTTTGAACAGTTCTACTATGGATGGTATTTTAACAGAGCTAAAAAATGCTTTTACATCAGGAAATAATACGTACAATGTTAATACATTATTTTCAAAAGGCTTTATATCTGAAGATTTAAAAGATACTGTTATTGATTATTTAAATCTGTATCAGTATGTATCAAATGAACAGGTTTATAATGCTGATGGTTCAAGTACTTCTGTTACAGGTATTAAATATACTAATAACTGCGAAATATCCGAACCAACTGCTGATGGTGAAAATAAAGTTTACACACTGGATGGAGATATTAAGGTTACAGTTGATGTCAATGGTAATGTAATTGCTATTGATGATTCAAAAGCAATTGCAAATAATAGTGATACCAGTTCTACTTTTGTCTTGAATTATCCGAAAAATAGTGACGGCACAATTAAAACAGGTATGACATTAAGTGATTTTGTCAATAAAATGTCCTATACAATAACTGATACTGATGCTTCAGGAAATGTCTCTTCTTTCAGCTATTATTATAATATGGTACAAGGTGCAGACGGTAAAAACACTTTAACTTCGTCAACTTATTATACAGATTTCAATGAAGTTAAGAATGAGTTAATTCCGTCTCTGGTTAAAAGTGTTATCACAACAATTTCCGATGCTGCGAATTATGAAAATTTTGCTGATTTTCTTATCAGTCAGGATCCTTCTACACTAAATCAATATGGTATTAACATCGCTGACCCTATTAAAGGTTTGGATAAGACTTTGGAAGAAGTTCTACAGGATTACATAGATGCTAAAGACTCATTTTTAGATAATATATTCAGTACATCTGACAGAGATTTATCAGATCCTGCAAGTTTAACATCTAAAGACATTGTTGAAGATGATTTGAAAAACGGATATACTTTTACAAATGATGAAGGAGTTTCAGTGACTGTGACTGCTGAAAATCTTACAGATCTTGATTTCGTACTTCAATATTTAAAAGACAGTCAAACAAGAGCTGCAAATGGTGCTATTGCGCATCCGATTGTTCAATCTGAAAGTTTTAATACAGTAATTAAAGAATATATAGTTGATCTTATGATTGAACAAACCGGTGAACCTAAATATGCCTGGGTTGATTCTAATGATACATCTAATAAAGGTAATGCTGATGCTAAGGCACAATGGTATACCAATCTTTTTAACAGAATGAAGGAAGGCTATAAAGCTATTGAAAATGGGCTTGCTTCTTCTAAAGAATGGATTGAATACGCGCTTGAAAGCGGTATTGTTACACTGGAACAAGTTGATAAGTCTTTCAGATGGAATAATCTTGATTACAAGTCTTGTACAAGAATTACCGAAGAAACAGATCAAGAGGCTGTTACAAAAGCCGAAGCAGAGTACAATCGTGCAATGAATGATATTGAAGCAAAAGATAACATTTACGATATTGAATTGAAAAATATTGATACAGAACATACATCTTTACAAACAGAGTATGAATCAATAAAGGGTGTTATCACTAAGAATATTGAAAGAACTTTTAAGTTTAATCAAAGTGCATAAATTATGTAATTTTGAGTCACTGATATTGATATCAGCCTGTCATATATCGGTAACACTCTTTTACCCCTTGTATTTTATACTTGATTATATACAATAGATGTAAATGATTGAGTACTATTAAGGAAGGGGTATTAGGGTTGCAATGATTAAATTTGATTTCAAAAATGCTGATGCATGTGTTGTCGGTCAGGAGAACGGATTAAATTTAGCTCAAGAGTTTTCGCAGTATAAGGGTCGTATTGCTGAAATTATTGCAGATTTGAACAAAAGAAAGGATAAACGCGGTCAGTGGCTTCAGTGGATGAACCTCGGTTACAACGAAGAGACGGTCTGGTATGTTAAAGAATATGCTTCATTAGTGCGAGGACGGTTTGAAAATATTTTAGTTTTAGGCATCGGTGGTTCGGCTTTAGGAGGTCTTGCAATTACAGAGGCATTATTGAAACCATATTGGAATTTTTTAAGCTCCGAACAGAGAGATAATTTTCCAAGAATATTTTTTCTTGATAATATTGATCCAGATAGTATTGCTGGCTTGCTTGATATTTTAGATTTGAAGAAAACTCTGGTTAATGTAATTACGAAATCAGGTTCAACTGCAGAGACAATGTCACAGTTCATGATTGTAAAAGATAGGCTGGAAAAAGAACTTGGGGAAGACGAATATAGAAAAAATGTAGTTGCAACAACTGACAGACAGACCGGGGTGTTAAGACAGATAGCAGAACAGGAAGGTTATAAAACTTTTGTTGTGCCAGATGATGTGGGTGGAAGATATTCTGTATTTTCTGCTGTTGGGCTTTTGCCATTTGCTCTTGTCGGAATTGATATTGATGAAATTATAAATGGTATAAAAGATATGGATTTGGCGTTGAAGAATACTGATATAAATGAAAATATTGCTGCACAGGGAGCATTAATTCAGTATTTGATGGATACTAAAAAAGGAAAAAATTTGTCTGTTATGATGCCGTATTCTAGCAGATTAAGGTATGTTTCTGATTGGTTTGTTCAGCTTTGGGCAGAATCTTTGGGAAAAAGTGAAGATTTGCAGGGTAATCATACTCATGTTGGTCCAACACCTATTAAGGCTTTAGGTGCGACTGATCAACATTCACAAATCCAGCTTTATAATGAAGGTCCTAATGATAAAATCATAACATTTATAAGGGTTGAGGAGTTTGATACTAAGCTAGAAATACCTAAAATTTTTGAATACACCGGTATTGGGTATTTAGGCGGTAAAACCGTAAATGATTTAATTAATGCGGAAGCAGATTCAACCAGAGTTTCTTTATCTGATTATGCAAGGCCTTCTGTCACAATTTCTCTGCCTAAGGTAAACGGTTATTTTGTTGCTCAACTATTGTATATGCTTGAGGTTCAAACAGCTATTGCCGGGGAGCTATATAATATTGATACCTTTAGTCAGCCAGGTGTAGAACAAGCAAAAAACTATACCTATGCACTTATGGGGCGTGCAGGCTATGAAGATTCTGCAAGAACTCTCTATACTAAAATGGGTATGGAATATTAATGTTGTATTTTGTATTATTATTATTAAAATGAGTATAATGAGATATTTATTACTTTTATTTGTATTTTTATCCGTGATAACTACGGTATCTGCACAGGTACTAAAGGGCGGAGTGTCCCATGTTCCTGATATGTTATTTGGTTCCTGGCGGGTGGTGTCGATTAGAGTGGAAACAGATGCTCCAGCTTCTTTTAAAGAAAAAGGTATAGATTTGTGGAACATATCTTTAGAGGATGACGTCATAAAATTGTGTAATCCGTTTTCAAAAGCAGCAGCTGAGGTTAAAGTTGAAGAAGCCGGATTAAATCATGTTGTTTTTACTAAAGACGGAAAATACAATAACAAATTGCTAACGGATTCTGTTAGTATTAACATAAAAGGAGATACTTTTACTGGTAGTAATACTTTGAGTTTAAAAACATTATCTGATGTGGATGGAAGTGTAATAAAAACAGAAACCGCAAAGTATTCATTAACAGGAGAGAGAATTTCCGGACAGAGTGTAAAAGGTAATTGAGGATTATAAAACATGACAACTTACGAATTTGATACTGTTATATTAGGCGGCGGACCTGCCGGATTTGCCGCAGGGATTTACGCGTCTCGCGGAGCTGTTTCAACAGCAATTATAGATATAAGTATGCTTGGGGGACAACCTTCTAATTATCTGGAACTCGAAAATTACCCCGGCTTTGGTGCAATAGGCGGGTTCGAGTTGATGGAAAAATTCGAAGAGCATGCAGATAAATTTGGTATTCAGAAATTTCCTATGCAGGAAATTGAATCGGTAGATTTGCTTTCAAATCCTAAAATTGTAAAGACTAACGAAGCCGAATTTTTAGCTAAAACGGTTATAATTGCAACCGGTGCAAAACCTATGAAACTTGGTGTTTTAGGTGAAGAAAAATATATCGGGCGAGGAGTTAGTTATTGTGCAGTCTGCGATGGCGCTTTTTATAAAGACAAAATTGTTGCAGTTGTCGGGGGTGGAAATTCAGCCGTTGAGGAAGCTATTTACCTTACTAAATTTGCGTCAAGAGTTTACCTCATTCATAGACGGGATGAGCTCAGAGCTGATAAAATTATTCAGGAACGGGCTTTTAAAAATGATAAGTTGGAATTTATATGGGATACGATTGTTCGAGAAATTAAAGGGCAAGATTTAGTAACAACTGTTGTTGTAGAAAATGTTAAGACAAAGACTGTATCTGAAATTTCGGTAAACGGTGTTTTCCCTTATGTAGGTATTTCTCCAAATGTCGATAATATAAATGGTCAGGTTGAGCAAGATTCTCAAGGTTTTATTTTGACAGATGAGTATATGAAAACCTCTATTGATGGTGTTTTTGCTGTAGGTGATGTCCGTAAAACTCCTTTAAGGCAAGTCATTACAGCTGCTGCTGACGGTGCTGTCGGTGCTGTTAGCGCAGTTAAATATATTGAAACATTAAAAGAAGTTACTGTTTAATTTTTTGATTTTTAATATTATTTTTTGTATAAAAACCATACG
>CABUAQ010000049.1 GCA_902489575.1 uncultured bacterium | reverse complement strand
TAATATTGTATTTAGTTGTTTTTATATTTTATATAAATCAATGTTGCTGCTGCATTTTATCATGTTGAAAAGTGCCTTTTTGCTAACTTTACATTTATTTGAATTACAAACGAAATGAGAGCTTGACAGAACCGCAAATTGCACCAAAAATATACTAATAATGATCAGTACAAATCCATACCCATTCATTATATAAATCTTATTTTGGAGACGTTGTTCAAACATTTCCCGCATATTATGCTCCTGTTTATATCTGAACTCTTATCAGGCTGTTAACTTTGGTGATAGCAGTATCCTGATTAAATATTTCAATAACATTTTGCATATCTTTTTCCTTGCAAAGTTCTGTAATTACTGTAATTTTTGCAGCATTATCTGCTATAACTTCTTTTTGAACAATACTTGCCAAGCTGATATTATTCTCTTCGCAAGCTTTACCGATGCGGCCGATTACCCCTTTGCTGTTTTGTGCTGTTATTGATAGGTAATATTTATTTTCAGTTTCTGAAATACTTATCGGCGGGGCATTTTTTTCATGTTTGCACCTCATCATTGGGAGAAGATAATCTGTTTTTCCGATTTCGGATGCTATAGCTAAGATATCACCTACAACAGAACTTGCTGTTGGAAATTCTCCTGCTCCGGGGCCTGATAAAGTGACATCACCAACGGGATGACCTGTTAAACTTACTGCATTTGTAACATAATCAATATGCGCAAGAGTTTTTGAAAGCGGTACAAGCATCGGGTGAACTCTTACATCTGCTTTGCCCTCTTTTGTTAATTCAGCTGATGCAATGAGTTTGATTTTGTATCCCATTTCGTTTGCTGCTTTCATATCGTCGGGACTAATTTTTGTAATTCCTTCACGGTATACATTTTCAAATTTTACTCTTCTGCCAAAAGCAATAGTTGCAAGTGTTGTTATTTTGTAGGCTGCATCAAAGCCTTCAACATCACCTGTCGGGTCAGCTTCTGCGTATCCAAGTTCCTGTGCTTCTTTTAAAACATCAGAATATGACGCTCCCTGAACATCCATTTTTGTTAAAATGTAGTTGGTTGTTCCGTTTAAAATTGCTTTAATTTTAGTTATTTTATTTCCTGCAAGAATTGTTTTAATAGGCATAATCAACGGAATTCCGCCTGCAATTGCCGCTTCATACAAAACGACCTTGTTGTTTCCTTCTGCGAAATTAAAAAGTTCCTCCCCGTGTTTTGCCAGAAGTTCTTTATTTGCAGTTACTATGTGTTTACCGTTTTTGATTGCGGTTTTTATAAGATCAAATGCCGGAGATATACCCCCCACAAGTTCTGCAACAATATGAATATCAGGATCATTTACTACTTCATATGGATTATCTGTTATGATACTTTCATCCAAATTTTCAATGTTGCGCTTTTTGTTTTTATTTTTTACTGCAATTTTTGTGATTTCTACATTGTCAAAATTCTGAAGGGTTTTAAATACCCCGGAACCGACTGTTCCCAGTCCGATTAATCCTATTTTTATTTTCTTGTTTTCCATAGATTAAGTATAGCATAAATATTTTATTTGTTACCATTTTTAACATGTTGCTTGCAAAAATGTATTTTTGGGGTATCATAATGTTATTGACGTAATAACTAGCTAGAAAAGGAAAATAAATCATGGCAAAACATTGTGAAATATGTGGAAAAGCTCCAATTAAAGCAGCTAAATTGACTTTCTCTCATAAGCAAATTGTTCATACTCAAGAACCTAATCTTCAGACTGTTAAAGCTGTTGTTAATGGTGCCGCTAAAAGAATTAAAGTATGTACTTCTTGTTTAAAAGCAGGCAAAGTTCAAAAAGCTTTATAATTGGTATTTTAAAAGTTTTAAGTGATAAAAAGAGAATCTGAATATTCGGGTTCTCTTTTTTATTGCCTCCAATTACAGATATTTCAGTGATTTTAACAAATCTCACTTTACATTTCTTCATGATTGACAGAAATCATTTGCCAGTTTTTTATGAATGTAATAGAATGATGTTGGGAATGTTTTTAAGGGATAGATAAGAATGATAAAAGACAGATTGAATGAGAGAACTTTAACTCCTCAAGAAGTGAGAACTATTTTAAAAGCAGATAACAAAGAAATCGTTGATTTATGCAAAAAAGCTGCTATTAGGCCAAGAAAGAATGCTAAAGGGCATACTTATTTTTCTTATGATGAAGTGAAAAATCTTAGAAAAATTCAAGCTCAGGTAAGAGGGGTTGTGACTAATCCGGTAGCTGTAAGAACTTCTGCGATGGCAGGTTCTTCTGTAGCTCAGAATAACAGTGCTGCGGTTAGAAGTATTTTGAATACTTTACAAGAATTAGAAGTTAAGTTAAGCAACAAAATCGCTAAGGTTATTGATGAAAAACTTGAAGGCATGGATGATGTTGTTGTCGAATTAATCCGTTGCAAGACTGATAATGAAACATTAAAACAAAAAATTGTTGATTTAAATAAAGAAGTTTATCAGCTTAAAAATGAATTAAACAGCTATAAACCTGTTGCAATGGGTTTTTATAAGAAAAAAGAAGTTTACGTTTGGGAATAAGAGGAAAATAAAACATGGCAGGTAAAGAAACACCGGCGGTAAATGTTAGCGATGAAAGAAGTAAAGCGCTAAAGTTGGCTATTGAGAAAATTGAAAAAGATTTTGGTAAAGGCTCAATTATGAAGCTTGGTGACAAAACCACTGTCAATGTTGATGCTATCCCTACAGGTGCTCTATCATTAGATGTTGCGCTCGGTATTGGCGGAATTCCAAGAGGTCGTATTATTGAGATTTACGGACCTGAATCCTCCGGTAAAACTACTCTTGCTCAACATATTGTCGCTGAATGTCAAAAGAAAGGCGGGATTGCGGCATTCGTTGATGCTGAGCATGCTCTTGATCCTGAATATGCAAGAAATTTAGGTGTTCAGGTTGATGATTTATTGATTTCTCAGCCTGATACCGGTGAACAAGCTCTTGATATTACTGAAGAACTTGTTCGCTCCGGTGCTGTTGATATTGTTGTTGTTGACTCAGTTGCTGCTCTTGTTCCAAAAGCTGAAATTGAAGGTTCTATGGAAGATCAGCAAATGGGCTTGCAAGCTCGTTTGATGTCAAAAGCTTTAAGAAAATTAACAGGTATTATCGGTAAAACAAATACTACAGTTATTTTTATCAACCAGTTAAGAATGAAAATTGGTGTTATGTATGGTAACCCCGAAACTACTACAGGTGGTAATGCTTTGAAGTATTACGCTTCTGTACGTATGGAAATCAAACGTACAGAGGGTTTAAAAGGTGATGATGGTGAGATCGGGAACCATGTTAGAGTTAGAGTTTTGAAAAACAAAGTTGCTCCGCCATTTAGAACTGCTGAGTTCGATATTATTTTTGGTAAAGGTATATCTAAAGTTGGTAATATTTTGGATGTCGCCGTTAACCTTGATATCGTCAAAAAGGCAGGTGCTTGGTTTAGTTATAAAGAAGAAAAACTCGGTCAAGGCAGAGAAAAAGCTAAAGAATATCTGGAACAAAATCCGGATGTTTTGGCTGAAGTTGAAACCCTTGTTCGTGAAAAATTAGCTGAATCTTAATTATATTAAGTTTTGTGTATCTTGTATGGTTTAAACAGCAACTTATTTTATGTTTTGATTTAAAATGAGTGTTATATAACCAGGAGGCAAGTATGCAAATAGGTTCAGTAAATAGTTTTAATGTATGTACCCCAAAATATAATTTGAATAATAATGTTCAACGTCCGGTTTCTAATGTTGGAATTTCGGAAGTTGCATTTGTGGGTAAAGATGATAAAAAAGCAAATAAAAAAATGCGTGATGCAATTATAGCGATGTCTATGCTTGCAGCAACAGCAAGTCCTTTGCTTACAAGTTGTGATAAAGATGATTATGGTTATGCAAGAGCAGAAGCTCATGCTTGGGCAGGTGTTGGTAGTTATGTAGATTCAACACATTGTACTCATCCTTCAGATACTCTTATTCACTGGTTCTGGAAGTATGAAAGACCATTACCGTTAGATTCTTTATATAATAATTTCCAAAACTGGGATATTGATGGTACTGATGGTGATAAAACAGACTCTCTTGCTAAGAGAAATATAGTTCACTATGAAGGTACACGTGAGTGGGAATATAATACAAAAGAAATTGGAGATATGAATATTTTAGAATCTCAGCCAAATACAATTTTGGTTTATGATACCGAAATAAAAGATTATAAAGGTAACCACGAAGCTTATGGAAAGAAAGTTTTGAGAATTCCGACAACTAATTTTACTATTAAAACAAAAGATGGCAGGATATTACATTCACCAAAAGGTTTGTTTGTAGAAGATTACATTAATGAAGCTGACGAAAAAGGCGGATCTATTTTGGATTGCAAACTTGTATCAAGAGTGTTCTGTCAAACTAACGGCGATACTTTAAGGGTTGCAAAAAGGCAAGGTGCTGCCGAATTTATTGAAAAAGGTTCTGTTTCAAAGGGTTATCTTGGCGGGAATTCTGTGTTATTGAAAAACTTGATCGGGCAGTATCCGACAGATGATCATATTGTTGATATGAAAATTGAAGCAATTAATGATATGGAATTAAGAGCCAGATATGTTTATGAAATGGACAAAAAAGAAGATTAATTATAAGGGCAATATTGATATAAACTCGAGATAGAAAGACCTCTTAAAAAGAGGTCTTTCTATGTATTAATATGTGGTTCAATTATATTTAGTATTTGTTCAAGTCTTTGTCGGTTATTTGTGTGCCACCATCCAATAAGGGTTTCAAATGCGGTTGCCTGCCGGTATTCACTTTGAATATTACGTCTGCCGACAGGTATCGGAAGATTTCTTGCCCGACGGGTTAATTCCAATTCTTCATATGTAAGAGTTTTTTCTATAATATGGAGCAGTTCACTTTGGGTATGGGTTTTTACAAGATTTGTTGTGATTTGGTGAAGCTTTTTTGCGTTATTTGTTATGCGTATTGTTTTTTCCCGAATGTATAATTCCCATACAGCATCGCCTAAGTAGGCATAGTTTCTTAAATTAATATCATCCATATGTCGATTTTACTACAAATATCAGGTAATTGATAGTTTGGGTTTCTTTTGTAAGATATAATTTATGAAGAAAGTTTTTGTAATTATATTAGTGATTTATTTTGTATTAAGCGGATATACTTGTTATGCAAAAACTTGTGATTGTGTTGAAGACGCAAACAGGTATAGGCGTTTTATAATGGATATTCAAGCTGAACGGGCTGTAGTTTATAATGCATTAAATCTTAATTTGGAACAAATTGAGTATCGAGAATGTTTGAGAGAAGAAACTTCCGGGCATCTTAATTTGCTGTTCGAAAAACTTGTTAATGAAAGTATTAGATTGAAGGCTATGAAATATGCAAATGCTTGTATTGAAGATATTGCTTGTCAAAAAAGATTAGTAAAAAATATTCAAAAAGAAATAAAGTCTGTTGTTGATAACGAGAATAAAAAATTTAAAAAATGTCTTAACCGTGAACAGCGTTCCAAATTTTCTATGATAAAACGGCTTGAACGCAGAGATTACAAAAAAGAGTATAGTAAAAAAGATTATTTGAAATCTAATCCTCAATTAAAGGTTTTTGGAAATCCAGACTCTTGTTCGTGTCAGAATTCTTCTCAAAAGGTTAGAATGTCTAAAACTCATAACAAAATTGATTAAAAAATTATAATTTGTTTAATTAATTCATGTTGGTTGACATTGTGATCGGTGCAACTTCTTCTATTCCCTGAATGAGGATGGGTGTGTGGAATGGGGTGATTTTTATATAAAACTAAAGCGAATAAATGATGATTTTTATTAAATAATTATTATAATTGTAGGTATGAGAGGGTATAAGCTTTTTTCAATAATTATTTTAACAGTTTTTATTTTTCAAATTGGCTGTTATGCAAAACGTCCTGAAAGTTTTGATGGACGTGGTTATGTCGGGACTTTGCCTGATTTAACCAGGGAGTACGAATCAAAAGAACCTTCAAAGGTTTACCCTGAAATGAATCCAAGTAAAGATTTTAATTCAGAAAACGAGCTTAAGCCTGTTCCAAGAGATAATCCTGCATTTGTGAATATCATTTTAAAGTCTGAAAAAACTTCTCAATATGTGAATGATTTAAACGAATTTATCCCTTTGTTGGAAAGTATTTATGATTTGATTGATAATGACAGTAATGTTCAGGTTTTTAATGCAAAGGTGTATTATTTTAATAAAAGTGCTGACTATTTCAGAGACAAGTATGATAATAGACCGGAAAGTCAGTTTGTTTCTTATAAGCGCTTAATGGAGTTGAGTATGCATGCAAAATCCATTGCTCTTTTAAGAAATGAGGCTGAAAAGTATAATCCTTATTTAGCCTATGGCAGTTCCGGGTATATTTATAATCCTACGAATATTTCTGAGCAGCTTGGTTATTTAAAAACTGAGATTGAGCAGACTATTTTAATTTTAAAAGAGTCTAATTAATTTGTTTGCTTAAAACTTTTTTTTAGATTAAAATCGAGTTATGCGGAAGATGAACTTGATTGAATTTGCTAAAGATATTTTTAGTAAAATTTCAGACAAATATAATAGTATTAAAATTTTAGATAGATATATTTTAAAACAGGTTATTGAAATGTTTTTGATGGGGGTATTTGTTTTTACAACAATTATTTTTGCCTCCGATACATTCATTACATTGATTAAACAAATTGCAAAATTCGGGATACCGTTCAAGGTGGCATTTATTATTATTTTGCTAAATCTTCCTGCAGTTATTGTAATGACAATTCCTATGGGTGTGTTATTGTCAACGGTTATGACGCTTAATAGACTAAGTTTATCTTCAGAAATTACTGTTATGCGAGCTTGCGGTATTGGTTTAAACAGAATTGCTAAACCCATTTTTATATTTGCAATTATAATGTCGTTATCGTGTTTTGTTATAAATGAAAGTGTTGTACCGGTTATGACAAGACAGGCCAAAGATTTAGCATTGTGGGCGTTGGGGCAAAAGAATATCCCTGATGGAAAACAGAATTTTGTATTTAAAGAAATTGGTGATAGCGGAGTATTAAAACGTTTGTTCTATGTTGGATACTGTGAAAAGAAAACTTTGCATAATGTAACTGTTTTGGATAATTCAAAAGATGGGACAATACAGGTTCTTCAAGCAAGAGAGGGCAAAACTTCGCCAAAGGGCTGGGAATTTGAAAAAGGGGCGGCCTATACTATAGGTAATGACGGACAGGTATTAAATACAACTCTGTTTGATACATCTGTTATAAAATTTGGTTTGGATTTGTCTAAAGAGATGAATAAAAATGTTGCTAAGGAAATGAATTTCCCGAAACTTTTAAAATATCTTTCAGACCCCAAAATTTCAGTAAAAGATAAGCAGGTTTATACTATAGAATTATTTGATAAAATTGCACTTCCTATAACAACAATTGTATTTGTATTATTAGGGGTTCCGCTTGCGATTACACCGCCAAGAGTCAGATATAACAGAGGTTTTTTATTTAGTATTTTAATTATTTTTGCCTATTATGTTGTTAGGGCATTATCGTTATCTTTTGGGGAAGCAGGTTCATTGCAGCCTTTCTTTGCGGCATGGCTCCCTAATATCGTTTTGACAGTCTGGGGTACTTTGCTTTATTATAAAAAAGTTTATACAATCTCTTAAATTTTGTAAAATCATACTTTTAATGGTGAAAAATTTTATTTTCTTGTTTTAAAATGGTTGTATGGATAATAGCGGCAATAATAACAAAATAAGCGGTAATATATTTAGCAGAGATTACAAGTTTTCTGCTGTAAATCCTTTTAGTGGGAATTTTGATCCTGAAAAGGTTCAAAACCAGATGCCTGCTTCTGCGGCTAATCCTATAAAACGCTTAAATGGTTACGATTCTGCCATCTTAAATCAAACTAATTTTAATGAGCCTGAAGGTGAAGAGTTAAGTATTGATTATAGAATTAAAGAAAAAGAAGCCGTAATAAAAGATCTGGATGCCAAAATTAAAGTTGCGGATAATTATGGGACACAAAATGAGGCATTGGGGTTAAAGGCTAAGCGTCAAAGAATTCTTCAAGAACTGGATACTTTGCGTAAACAGCAAATGTACGGAGGCAGAGTTCTTGGTGAAAAACTTCCTTATCATCTGACTTTTAAGGAAAAAATGCCTTTGATTTATAAAGTTCAATCTTTTATATCAAGGCAAATTTTGGCTAAAGTTTCAAAAAAAGTTAATTCGGTTGTGACTTTAAGTGATTCATTAGAACAGTTATCTAAAATAAGTAAAAGTGTGGATGAACTCGTTGAAATGAATGTTCCATACGGTGAGAAGGTCCAAAATTATGAAAAACTCACTGAATATTTAAATCAGGCAAATATAATCCATGCTAAGATTTCAAAATCAATGGGAAAAAGAATTTAGCCTGGCAAAAAATAATTTTTACCGATTTATAATAGTAAGTAATGATTAAATTGCACCCGATAAGTTTTAATACTGCAGGAACTATTCCGATGTTACGTGTTCCAAAAGAGGGACATATATATCATTTTATGCCTGAAACCGGCGGTATTGCATTAGAAAAGGGATTCAAATTACCTGAATCTATTAAAAATTATAATATAACTAAGGTTCGTATAGATGGTGAAGTCCCGATATTTAAAGAAATAATAACGTTTTTGGATAGTAGTAAAAGAATAGTACAGAGATATTTTGTAACCGATGGTGTCAATGAAAAGGCGAAATTCTACGAGTATCCGGATGAAAATACAAGAATAATTACAACTAAAAAATTTGTGCTGCCTGTAAATATAGAACAAAGCTTATCTGCAGGTGCAAAAAATTTGCTTGGCAGCTGGATTAATTTTACGCAGGATTTTCAGCGTATTTTTAAGTTACCCGAGCTGAAAAAGAATGGTAAAATCCCATCAAAAGTTTATATTAAAAGGCTGGAATTTAAAGACAATTTAAGAGAAATCACATACTGTGAATATCCTTTGAATCTTGGAATAGAATCAGGATCTAAGAAAGTTATAAGTGCAAAAGTTGCTGCAAATAATGAAGATTTGGAAATATCTGACATTAAAATGAGTGATAATTTAAAATTATCTTTGACTGATAAATTTTTAAAATATCGTATGGTCGGTATTAACACAAATGAGGGTTTAATAGCTATAACAAAGCATTTTTTAAACGAAAAAGGCATTGGTAAGCTTCGGATTTATGTTGAGCCGTCTTCCTGGCATATAGATGAAAATGATTTGGGGTATTTTTCTTTAAAAAGCAGGGCAATAAGGTACAATGAAAAACTAAATAAAAAACCTTCTGCACTGAGTGTAAAGACAGCTGCTCATGAAGTTGAGCATGCATGGCAATACGCGCAAATCGGACGATTGGGAAAAGGTGTCAGCAGTTATGAGACAGAAGCTCTTTTTACTCTCGGGGATTTACCTTTAGATGAAATTTCAGAAGTTTTTAAATATGTTATTGCCAGAGATAAATATCCCAGAAATCTTTCATCAAAAGAGCTTGCGAAAAATCCTTTGTATAAAAATAATTATATGGAAGTAAAAGCCCGTCAAGCAGGTGATGCCGCAGAATCTGAATTTACAGCAAGTAAAGAAAATTATGAATTTTTTGAAAATTTCACTTAAAATTTTGTTAAATTTGCGTGAGTGTTGATTGTACGGAGTGTTTGTTGTAAAATTTTTACATAAGAATTAGCTTTTAAGGAGATATTATGAACGAGCTGTTAAAAAAGTCTGCTGTTGATCAGAGCAGAGCTTTAAAAAATAAAGAGATTTCTGCTGTAGAATTGGTAAATGCTGCATTTGAAAGAATTGATGAGGTCGAAGGGAAAATAGGTGCATTCAATTCTTTGACAAAAGATACAGCAATTAAAACTGCAAAGGAAGTAGATGAAAAAATTGCAAAAGGGGAAGAATTACCGCTTTTGGCAGGTGTTCCTCTTGCGTTGAAGGATAATATGAACTTGATTGGTTCAAAAACAACTGCGTCAAGTAAAATTTTGGAAAATTTTGTTTCTCCATTTAATGCAACTGTTACCGAAAAATTGTTGGGAAATTTAATTCCGATTGTCGGAAAAGCAAATTTGGATGAATTTGCTATGGGATCTTCAAACGAAAATTCAGCTTTTAATAAAGTTCATAATCCTTGGGATTTAAACAAAGTTCCGGGCGGCTCCTCAGGTGGTTCGGCTGCCAGTGTTGCAGCTTGTGAGGCCACTTTGGCACTGGGTTCTGACACCGGAGGATCTATTCGTCTGCCTGCAAGTTTTTGTGGTATTGTAGGGATGAAACCTTCATACGGAAGGGTTTCACGTTATGGGTTAATTGCATTTGCTTCTTCCTTGGATCAAATCGGCCCGTTTACCAGAACTGTTGAAGATGCAGCTAATCTTTTAGAAGTTATTTCGGGGTTTGATGCTAAAGATTCAACATCTTTAGATTTACCTGTTGAGCGATATTCAAAAGCGCTGAATGATGATATTAAGGGCAGGAAAGTCGGTGTTATAAAAGAATTAATGGATGAAGGTTTAGCACCGGATGTTCAAAAAGCTCTTCAGAGTGCCATTGATACGTATAAAAAACTTGGTTGTGAAATTGTTGAAATTTCATTGAAAAAATTAAAATATTCTATCGGAATATATTACATTCTTGCGACAGCGGAGTGTTCATCAAATCTTGCAAGATTTGATGGTGTCAAATACGGTTACAGGACTGCTAATCCTGAAAACCTTATGGAAATGTACACTAAAACCCGTGCTGAAGGTTTCGGACCGGAAGTTAAACGTCGCATAATGCTTGGTACTTATGCATTGTCATCAGGTTATTATGATGCTTATTACAAAAAGGCTCAACAAATGAGAGCACTTGTAACTGAAGAATTTAATGAAGCATTCAAGCAGGTTGATGTGTTGATTTCACCTACCTGTCCTACGACAGCATTTGAATTGGGTGCAAAATCGTCTGACCCGTTAGCAATGTATTTAACGGATATTGCTACAATCAGCTGTAATTTAGCAGGGCTTCCGGGGATTAGTGTTCCGGCAGGTTTTGACAGTACCGGCATGCCGATAGGTTTGCAGATCCTTGCTCCGTTCTGTCAGGAAGCTCGATTGTTTAATTTTGCATATAAATTTGAACAGGCTAATGATTTTTATAAAAAATTAGCTGATATATAGTTTACAAAAAGAGGTTACTTATGTAACCTCTTTTTAGTTCAAGCTGCTAAGTGTAATTTCTTGCGGATATTCACTTTTCATATCGTCTGCAAAAACTTTGCTTACTGACATTATAATTATATTTATGCAAAGTAGTATTCCCAAAATAACTAGTATCGTTTTCATAAATTCTCCAGATGACTTTGTTATATTACGATGAGCAGAGTATTTTTTAATCATCCTTTCATATGAAATATTGTGATTATTTGTGTACGTTGCCCTATTACGGCTTTTGGAATATAATTACAGCATGAGGAAGTTTGATTTTTTTAATCAATATAGGGATCCGGTTATTGTTGTCAGGGATTATGAGAAAGTCGTTTTTAAGAACAATACGTTTTGTCGTATTTTTAAAAATTTTGATGACATCAGAAAATTTGCTCATCAAATGAATTTTGAAATGTGCCCTGTAGATAGTGAAAATGTGGATTTATTTTCACCGATTTTTCAAGCTATAGTTTCAAAAGAAAACTTTTTTGCAAGAGTCTCTTATTCTTCTTCTTCAAATACTGTTGTGTATTACGATATGACGGCTGTTAAACGTGGGGCTTATACCATTATTTTTCTTGTGGATGTGAGCTCGGATGTGTTGCTCAAAGATAATCAAAAAGAACGTGCTGTTTTTGAAGATAAATTATCTAAGTTGGAAGAAGAAAATGATGAACTTCAAAAGATTAGACAAAAAGCACAATCTCAAGCAATTAGAATTGCACTTATCAACAAGGTTTCAAATATCATAAGAGAGTCTATGGATATTTCTATGATATTAAACTCAGCCTTGAAAGAACTTGCAATTATGTTTGGATGTTTCAGGGCGTATTATGCTTGTGCAAATACTTACGGTTTTTGTATTGAAGAAACTTATGGTGAGGTTCGTGCGGCTAAAAATACAGATATTTCTTTTGATACGCATGTGATGAAACAATTGAATTCTGGAAGAATATCAATAAGTTATTCGCTAATTGAGTATTTAAATGCAGAACCTTTCAAGCAGTCTGTTTTGAGAATTATTGTCCCTATTTTTCATATGCAAAAAATGATAGGGGTTTTAGTGCTTTTAAGTTATCAAAAGCGCGAGTTGAATGAGGAAATAGAAATTCTTGATGCAGTATCTTCACAACTCGGGAACGCAATTATAAGGGCTGAGTTATATCAAAAAAATGCTAAAAACGTCAGAGATTTGAAAGCTGCTCTAAATGAATTGAAAGAAACCCAGCTGCAGCTTATTAATTCTGAAAAAATGGCATCACTAGGGCAATTAGTAGCCGGGGTTGCACATGAAATTAACACCCCTGTTGCATCTATTAAATCTAATAATTCTATTATAGCAAAACTTATTTCACAAATAGAGCAAGAAGATTTGCGGCAGATGTTTAGCGAAATAAATTCAATAGACAGTGAGGCAATTCAGAGAATAAGCAATATTGTTGTTTCGCTTAAAAAGTTTGTGAGACTTGATGAATCTGAATTGCAAGAGGCAAATATTAACAAGGAACTGGATTTAACACTTGATTTGATACGCCATGAAACTAAAAATAAAATAGAGGTAGTGAAAAACTATGGTGATATCCCCGTCGTAAAATGTTATCCGAATATGTTAAATCAGGTATTCACAAACATTTTAGTCAATGCGTGTCAGGCAATAGATGGGAGCGGGAAAATTGTAATTACCACTGAGTATAATTGCGGAAATCTTTATGTGAAAATTAAAGATAACGGCAAGGGTATATCGAAAGAGAATTTAAATAAAATTTTTACAGCTGGTTTTACAACAAAAGGTGTAGGAGTTGGTACCGGACTGGGGCTTGCAATTAGTCAAAAGATAATAGACAAGCATGGGGGTAACATTAAAGTTCTGAGCGAGTCAGGTATTGGAACCGAATTTATTATTACTATCAAATGTGAGTAATAAACTGTTAAGAATTGTTACAAATAAGTTTTTGCTATTTCTAAATCAGATTTATTTTTAAAAAA
>CABUAQ010000048.1 GCA_902489575.1 uncultured bacterium | reverse complement strand
GCTATTTTTTCAAATATTGCAGAATAGTCAGATTGCTTATCCATAAGTTCGAGTTTATCAAATTCGCTTACAAACAGCTTTAGAACCTCATTGGTTGAGATTTCATCCGATACTATAAATGTGGAAATTCTATTCATTATCAGCTTACCCCTATGGTTAAATTATACCATACCAAAGAGTCTTGTGCAAACGGTTTGTAATGATAGAGCAGACTACTTTTAATTATAATAAAAAGCCCCGTATAAGCGGATTTTGTTACCTGCTTGTGCTCGCAGGTGGGTGAGAACCTGGACTAATCCGTTTCCCGCTGGCGATAATTTATCGGCGGGTATACTTCAGCGTCCTGAGAGTTAACTCTCCCTATTTATAAAAATGTAGGAACAAAATTAACACCTATACAGAGCTTAATACATTCTAACATATATTAAGCTCCGTTGTAAATAGGCAACCTTTCTTTATTAACTTATTGATTTTAATGTTTCGTTTACAAATTGTTCTGCAGCATCTGCATTCGCAAGAGCCCTGTCAGCGGCGGAAAGATCCGGTGTCTGTTGAACCATTCCCACAGGAGATGGAATATAGGTTCTTATTGGTTCTGTTTCTTTCCCTTTTTCCTTTTCTTGTGGTGATTGAGCCACTTTGCTTTCCGGAGAAGCAATATAAGTTCTTGGTTTTTGCCCGTTTGCATGCATTTTTATTAAATTTGTATCACTTGCATATTCCTGCGGGGATTTTATTCTTGTTGGTGTATTTTTAGTGTGTACATTTTGAGTTGATTGATTTGGTACAGGTTTTACTGTTTCAGGTTTATTAACCTGTTGATTTGCGTTGGTGTCTGTTGCAGCCTGGGTATCTTCCTTATCTTCATCCAATACAGAATTTGTTGGTCTTCCGAAAATTTTGTGTGTTATTTTGGTTGTTATTTTAGCAATCCAAGGCGATACCATAAACATCGGGATTGCAAATCTTATAATATAGCCAAGAGCATTTTTACCAAAATATTTTGATTTTCTCAACCAGTTAAGATTTAATTTATCTTTTGATACATAAGTTTTTGTTCTTTCTATACCTACAGTTAAAAGGTTTGCAGCTTTTTTGATAAGCCTTAGAAACGGGTTTTTTACTCCTGCCATTAACTGTCTGTCCAGAGCTTTTTTACGCAATTTGAACATCTTTTTACCATAGGATGCGTGGTTTTGGTTAAATATTTTAAGATTTTGTCTGTATGCTTCACGTTGGGCGTTGCTCATTCCCAGATATTTAAGACCTCCGGCTTTATGCATAGCCCAGATGCCCAAAGGTAAGGCAAGGAAGTATGTAAAGTCATTTACAAATCTTTCTGCTAAAGTTTTGCCTTTTTCCCCTTTTGGAGCTTTGAAGGTATGAATAAACATATCTGCAAAAATGAATGCTTGCATTGCTACAGCCAGCTTACCACCTGCGAATCTGTTTGTGCAACCTTCGGTCAGATAACCGAAAGCTTTTCCTACAAACTTACCGAACTTAGTTTTTGCTCCTGTTTTTAAAGAAAGGTCAAATTTGTTGGCAAGTTCTGCTATTCCGATTTCTCTGCCCAGCAAATGTCCATATATCTTTCCGAAGAATCCGTCTTTTTTCCATATTCTTATTTTTAATTTTTGATCACCTTTTTTCAAGGCTTTCATAATTTCATCCATATGCTTAAGTGCGTAATCTTCGGCGGTCACTTTATTATAATGAGCAATTGAATCAAATCCGAGTCCTTTTGTTATTTTTAATTCTTTGAGTTTTAGTTCTTTAAAGTTGTTTAGCAATGTATCATCAGAGCTTTTTAAATATTCACGAAGAATTCTTGGATTTACTTTATCTCCGAACTCACTCATCTTAGCTGTTATTAACCTGATTTTATCTTTTTTACTAAGTTTGTTAAAGGCTTCTGCTAATTTTTCCGGATTTTCTTTAAAGTATTTTAATTCTTCATTTTGTAACCTAAGGTATTTTTCAGCCTTAGGAAGTCCTTCTATATTTTTAATTACGTCATCAGCTATACCATATTGTTTAAGTTGCTGAGCGTGCTTAGCAGGTTTTAAGAACTCTTCAAATACCTGTCTTGTATCTGCTTCTAAAAATCCGTCAAGACCTGCGGCAGGAACTTTTACAAGCTTACATTCGGGGTTTGTTTTATGATTTCTTAAACTATATAAAATCCTATTTTTAGGGTTGCTTGAAATTTTATCAAGATAAGCCGATATATTATTATACTGTTTGCCAAACCATTGTCCGAAAGAACTTTTTACAATTTTGCTGCCGGCTATTTTATTAGATAGGTTGTCAGCTTTCCCGGTTATTTTACCAAGGATACTTTCATCATAGGTTCCACCGCATTTTTCTCCGAATTTATCCATTCCTTGTGCAATCGCATACCATGTTGCTGCGGCAACCGGCAGTGTATACGGACTTTGCGCCATATCAGAGCTGTTTTTAACTCTGTTGCCTAATTGAGTATCCCCAACACTTTGCGGAACCCCTTGCATTACGGTGTTACCCTGCATAGCAGTTGTTCCCGGTATTGCTGTCTGCTGGGTGATTTGATTTGCACCTGTCGGGTTCTGTTGAAAGCTTACAGGTCGTTTATTCTGTAAACTCGGTATGTTTAGACCGTTGATTTGTTCTGGCATGAATATACTTTCCTTTTTCCCTACAAGTATATAAAAACATTTTAATTTAATTAGTTGCTTTTTACGACTAAATATTTTTATTTATGTAACGAATTGTAACAGATTCTTCCCGGTATGAAATTTGCGAATATGTATATACTTTATATATATATAAGTGATAACTAAGTAAGATGAGAGAGATTATATTATGGCAGTTGCAAATTTAAAAAAAATTGATAAGAAATTACAAGATATTTATAAAGATCAAATAACAACTACTGTTGCAGCTGTGCCGGAACCATTTGTTGATAAATCAGAATTGTTGTTTCAACAAATGAGTTTCATAGCAGCATATAATAAGCAGATGTTGCATATTGCATAAAAGTTTTTTATTCCAATTTAATTTTTCCCCTACAAATTTTATCCCTGATATCATTAGATGTCAGGTTTTTTTTATTCTTGCCAAACAGGTGTAAAATGTCTATATCAATGCTACTATTTAGAAATTAAGGTTAGTTACCTGAAATCTAATATTTTATTTTTGCTGCCCTGTCCATTTCTCGTTTTTGATCTTTTTTAGCAATATCATCACGTTTATCATGAAGCTTTTTACCTTTTGCCAGACCTATTTCAACTTTTGCAAATCCTTTAGTTATAAAAACTTCTAGCGGAACTATGGTATATCCGTCTTTTTTTATTTTTGAATGCATTTTGAGAATTTCTTTTTTTGTTAAAAGAAGTTTTCTGGTTCTTTCAGCTTTGTGGTTGTATCTGTTTCCTTGTTCGTACGGTGAGATGTGACAGTTATAGAGAAAAATTTCGTTGTCTTCTATTTTACAGAAACTATCCTTTAAATTTATTGCATTTTTACGAATAGATTTGATTTCTGTGCCGGTCAGCACAATTCCGGCTACATATTTTTCTGTAATAGTGTAGTCATGAAAGGCTTTTCTATTTGTTGTTATTACTTTTTTTTCCATAACTTGATTATAGCACGGATATTTATTGTTTTGCCAGTTTTGCCCGTTCTTCTTTTAATGTTTCAGCCAATATTTCTTCTATCAGTTTTAATTTTTCTTCTAATTCGAATCGGTCATAGTGTACTTGATCTTTATATTTGCTGTTGTAGCGTTTGAAGGTGCTATTCAGTTTTTGTTGATACTTGTCACCTTCTTTATGTCCGTTAATTTGAATTCTTAGTTGGTTTCTGGTTATTTGAAGTATATCAATTTTTTCTTCTGGAGTTTCTGCCGATTTTAAAATTTTACTGATTGCTGCTTTGTTCAAACTCTTTGGAGAATGTATTTGCGAAATAACTCCGTTCCAATTTTGAGGGTTATAACTGTTTATAAATTTAATTGTTCGGGTATTTATTTTGGGATTAAGAATTCTTGTGAACAATTCAAAGGTTTTACTAAGAATTGATCCTGTATACTCTTGAGGAATCCTTGCGGTGGTTGGATTTGCCGAAGTATAGATTTCGTAACCCGAAATGCTACATTTCCGGGTTGCACTTAATGCTATTTTTGATTTTTGGGAATTTATTGGTACAGTTTTTATGTTTATTTTTTTACCGGTGATCTGTTGGATCATCGTTTTTAGGATCCCTGGCGAAATTTCGCCGTAATGAAATGCTCCTTTCATTTTTTCGTACAGTTGAGCATTCATTTCTTGTGCTTTTTGTATTCTCGCTTTTGCGCTGCCTTTAGCGGCTTTTAGCGGTAAATGTGTTGAGGCTTGCGTAATTATTAATTTCATCATAGTGATTATTTAAAATGGTAAACAATTTTAAATTTGCTAGTTTTGTAAAAAACATTTACATTTATGACCGGGGGATACCTGCTTGCTTTCCGGGTGTTTAGTTTTGCATATATCCATAACGTAAGGGCATCTTGTATGAAATTTACATCCGCCGGGAAGAGCCTCTGGGGATGGAAGTTCACCTGTCAGATGTATTTTCTCTTTTCTTTCTGTTGGATTAAGTTCAGGGACCGAACTTAATAAGGCTTTTGTATAAGGATGTTTAGGATTTTTAAAGATTTCTTCGGTTTTTCCGATTTCAACAATTTCACCTAAATACATAATTGCAATTCTGTCTGATATATATTTTATTACGCGTAAATCGTGTGAAATAAAAAGAAAGGTTAAATTAAAATCATTTTTTAATTCTTTGAGAAGATTGATAATTTGAGCTTGAATACTTACGTCTAACGCACTCACTGGTTCGTCAGCTATTATAAATTCCGGATTTAGAATAAGTGATCTTGCTATTGCGATTCTTTGCCGCTGACCTCCTGAAAATTCGTGCGGATATAATTGAAGGCTGTTTTTGTCAAGTCCCACTTTTTCTATTTTTTCTTCAATAATTTTATCAATTTCGGATTTTGAAAGTTTTGTATTAATTTCAAGCGGCTCTTTTAAAATTTGTCCTATTTTCATTTTTGGATTAAGGCTGGAATAAGGATTTTGGAAAATCATTTGAACTTTTTGATAAAAGTCTTTCAGCTCTTTACGTTTTTTGAGCTCAAGGATATTTTTCCCCTCAAGTTTTATCTCTCCGGATTTAGTGTCAACCAGTTTCATCATAGCTTTTGCAAGTGTCGATTTTCCGCATCCGGATTCTCCTGCTATTGCAAGTATTTCTCCTTTTTTTATTTCGAGTGAAACGTTATTAACCGCAAAAATTTCTGAAACTGCGCCAAAAATATTCTTCTTAGTTTTATAGATAACATCCAAATTTTTTATTTCTAAAAGGTTTTCACTCATATTACACTAAATTTAATCTATAAGTTCCAAAAATGTAATGCCTGAACAGGTTAGTTAAATTTCCCTTCTGCCTTCAATGGCTTTAGCAATAGTCATTTCATCCGCATATTCAAGATCAGCCCCAACCGGCAGACCAAATGCAATACGGGAAACTTTTATTCCAAAAGGTTTAATTAGTTTTGTCAGATACAGACTTGTAGCTTCGCCTTCTACAGATGGGCTGAGGGCCAGAATAATTTCTTTAATGTTATCATCTGTCAGTCTGTTCAAAAGTTCTTTTATTCTTATATCTTCTGCGCCAATACCGTCAATTGGTGAAATCAAGCCTTGCAGGACGTGATATAATCCTTTAAATTCATTTGTTTTTTCGATTGCAATAAGGTCTTTTGTTTCAGAAACCACACAAATTACTGTGCGGTCACGCTGGGTTGAAGAACAGATTTCACACGGGCTGGTCGCGGATAAATTGAAGCAAATTTCACAAGTATGAGTATTGTGTTTTGCTTCAATTACCGCTTTGGCAAAATTTTCAACATCAGCAGCGGGCATTCTTAACAGGTGGAACGCCATCCTTTGAGCAGATTTTGGACCGACTGACGGAAATTTTTGAAATTGCTCTATAAGTGCTGCTATTGATTTTGGGTATATCATTACATTGATAATCCCGGTATGCTGATACCACCTGTAATTTGTTTCATCTTAGAAGCCATTTCTGCAGATGCTTTTTCAGAAGCTTCTTTCATAGCCGAAGCGATTAGATCTTCAAGCATTTCAATTGTTTCAGAATCAACTGATGAAGGATTTTCCGGATTAATGGCTTCCGGAGCAATTTTTATTGATTTGAATTTACCTTGACCATCACATTTTACTGTTACATGATTACCTGCTGACGCTCCGGTGATTTCTAAAGCGGCAAGTTCTTTTTGTGCAGTTTCTGCTCTTTTTTGAGCATTTTGAACTTGTTTCATAATGTTCATTAAGTTCATTCCCATAATTTTCTCCTTAGTCTGTATAACAATTACTCTACTTTTCTTATAACACCTTTTATTATACAATAAAAATATGGAGAAGAAAACTTATTTACAAGAATCTGTAAAAAACGGTCGCTTGATGAGGTGGAATATGATGCCGCTGAAGGTATATATTGCACCTATGAAGTTTTATTCAAAACAAGGGCAGGATAATAAATACCGGGCTTATGTGAAAAAGGCTCTTGATGAATGGCATAAGGTTTCTAATGGCAAGGTTTCTTTTGTTGTTGTAGATACCCTGCTTCAATCGAATGTTAATATTGACTGGAAACGGGTTGAACGTCAGGCTCTTGGTCATTGTTATTTCCAATATGATAAGGCAAATCGTTTGTATAGTGCAGAAGTTTCTATTGGTTTAACCGACGGACTTGTGCATGCTGATTATATGGATGAAGGGGAAGTTTATCATACTATTTTGCATGAAATAGGGCATGCAATTGGTCTCGGGCATAGTCCGTTTAAACATGACATTATGTATACACCCCATCAAAAAGGAGTTTTGCATGTTGGGAGCGGGGACAGGCTTTCTATAAATTGGTTATACACTTTTCCTCAAGGAAAAACTGTTTCTGAAATTGCTTCAAAATACGGTGTTTCCGGTTCGGATTTGGATGAGGTTGTTGCAAGAATTATTACCAAACAAACAAAAACAGAATTTGAAAGAGTTAAAGAAGGTATCAGTCAGTCTCAACAAAGGAACTTATTGGAGGAATCAGAAGCGATTGCTAACTTGCGAAAGTATCATATGGCTCTCCAAAATGTTAAAATTCCGGGGGAATTGACAGAACAGATTAGAAAACATTATCGGGATGTTTCCCGTAAAAAACCTCAATAGCTAATTGTAAAATTTGTTTACCCTTTTTGCTATTGTTTCTTTTTTATGTATAATAATTTTGTTAGATTAGTAGTTTTATCTGATAGGGATATAAAAGGTATATTATATGACAGTTCAAGATTGGTTTGAAAAACGTAAGGAAGCACAAATTCAACGCAGAGCACTTGAAGCAAGAGTTGAAATTGAGGCTAATCCTGATTTATGGACAAAGTGTGTTCATTGTGATTCTCAGCTGCTAAAAAAGGATATTGAGGATAACAACATGGTTTGTCCTGTATGCGATTATCACTTCAGGGTCAATGCAAGGACTAGAATCAGGCAATTGTTTGATGAAGGTTCTTTTGAAGAAATGTTTATGGATATAAAACCTACTGATCCGTTGGAATTTTTTGATACAGAATCATACAAAGACAGGTTAAAAGCTGCACAAGATAAAACAGGCCTCAATGATGCGGTAGTCACCGGTATTGCTTCTATAGAGGGGCATAAATTGGCAACTGCAGTTATGGATTTTGATTTTATGGGTGGTTCTATGGGCAGTGTGGTTGGCGAAAAAGTTACACGAATTATAGAAAAAGCTATTGAGCTTCGCCTTCCTGTGCTTGTTATAACATCATCCGGCGGTGCCAGAATGCAGGAAAGTGCACTTAGCCTTATGCAAATGGCTAAAACTTCTTGTGCTTGTGCAAGACTTGATGAAGCCGGTTTGCTATATATAAATCTGATTACAGATCCGACATTTGGTGGTGTCACTGCGAGTTTTGGAACATTAGGTGATATCATTGTCGCCGAACAGGGGGCAAGAGTTGGCTTTGCAGGAAGACGTGTTATTGAACAGACTATCAGGCAAAAGCTGCCGTCTGACTTCCAGACTGCCGAATATTTGATGAAGTATGGTCAGGTTGATATCGTTTCCTCCCGTAAGAATCTAAGGGAAACCTTATCTAATGTTCTGGCTATGCATGAATAAGGAGTGGGTACATGTCAACAGTTTTAGAATTTGAAAAACCTATATTAGAAATTCAAGAAAAAATTGAGGAATTAAAAAAAATGAGTTTAGAGTCCGGTATGGATTTAAATAAAGATATTGAAATATTAGAACAAGAAGCAGAAGAATTTAAGAAAGAATTGTTCTCAAATCTTGATCCAACACAAAAAATGCAAATTGCCCGTCATCCGGAACGTCCAAATTTTATGGATTATGTTAGTCTTATGTGTACTGATTTTGTTGAAATGCATGGAGATAGAGTTGGTACGGATGACAGAGCTATTGTCGGCGGACTTGCCAAACTCGACGGGAAGCCGATTATGATTATCGGAACTATGAAAGGAAAATCTACAAAAGAAAATTTAGAGTATAATTTTGGGATGCCTCAGCCGGAAGGTTATCGCAAGGCTCTCAGATTGTTTAAACATGCTAACAAGTTTAATATTCCGATTGTGACAATTATTGATACTCCCGGAGCTTACCCTGGCATTAGTGCTGAGGAACACGCTCAAGGGGCTGCTATTGCAACTAATCTTCGTGAAATGCAAAAATTAGGTGTGCCTGTTGTTGCGATTATCTCAGGTGAAGGTTGTTCCGGAGGGGCTTTGGGACTTGCTGTTGCTAATAAAGTTTATATGCTTGAACATGCTTACTATACTGTAATTTCTCCGGAAGGTTGTGCTTCTATTTTGTGGCGTGATGCTTCTAAAAATCTTGAAGCTGCTACTGCTTTAAAAATTACAGCACCTCATTTGTTGGAGTTTGGCATAATTGATGGTGATATAAAAGAACCTGTTCGTGGTGCGCATACTGATTATGAGGCAATGGCTTCGGAAATGAAAGTTACGATTAAAAAAGCTTTGGATGAACTTTCCGGCATGTCTTCAGAAGATTTGAGGAACCAGCGTTATGACAAGTTTAGAAAAATGGGTGCGTTTATCGTTGGATAATTTGTTTTTAATTTAGTAAATAAAAGGTGGGAATGCTTCTCACCTTTTGAACTTTAGGGGAATTTTATGGCTGATAAATATTACGAATTACAATTGAAAATTAATCCGCTTATGGAAGATATTATTGCGGAAATATTTTTTGATAATTTTGATTGTGAGGGAGTTGTTCTGGCTGAAGAAACATACAAGGACCTTGAAATGGTTGCAACAACTGAAGGAACTTTAAAGATATTTTTAAAAAATGAGTATGGTGATTCGTATGAAGATTTGCTTTATGATATAGAAAATGTTTTAGATTTACATAGAGAGGAATTTTTACTAAGAGGTCTTGGTGATGAGGAACTTGGCTCATGGGACTTTGTTCTTGAAGAAAAAGAAACAGAAGACTGGTCTAAAAAATGGAAAGAGCAGTGGGATGTAACACATGTTACTGAAAAAATTGCTGTTGTTCCTGATTGGATTGACTACACCCCTAAAGATTGGGAGGTTATAATAAAGCTTGAGCCGGGGTGTGCGTTTGGTACAGGAACCCATCAAACAACGCAGCTTTGTATGAAAGCCCTTGAAAAATATATGAAGCAAGGTGATAAAGTTGCTGATATCGGTATGGGCTCAGGTATTTTATCAATTTTGGCTAAAAAGCTCGGGGCATCTTCTGTTTACGGTTGCGATAACGATGAAACAGTAATTGATGTTGCTCGGGAAAATGCTAAGAAAAACAATGTTGAAGCTGTGTTTGAACTTGGTACTGCTGATAAAATTAGTGAAAAATTTGATTTTGTTTGTGCAAATATTTTGCATTTTGTACTGGCAGAGATTATGAATGATTTGAAAAATATCATGAAAACAGGTGCATTGATGTCGTTAAGCGGAATTCTAGATGAGAAAAAACAAATGGTTATTGATGCTTATGAAAAGGCTGGTTTGGAGCTTGTTGAAGAAATTTCGCAAGATCAGTGGACTTCGTTTGTTGTTAAGAAAATTGATTAAAAGGAGTTATGTAAGATGTCAAAAACAGCTATAATAATACCGGCAAGATATGGTTCTTCACGACTTGAGGGCAAACCGTTATTAAAAGTTGCAGGAAAAAGTGTTATTCAGTGGGTTTATGAAAAAGCTCAGGCTGCAAAACTTGCGGATATGATTATTGTTGCAACTGATGATGAGCGTATCTTTAATGAAGTTAAATCTTTTGGCGGGGATGTTGAAATGACATCTGTTGATCATAAATGCGGGTCAGATAGAATAATGGAAGTTGTTTCCCGTCATCCTGAAATTTCTTATGTGTGTAATTTGCAGGGCGATGAACCTTTGATAGAGCCAGAAAGTATTGATGCAGTTATTCGTAACGTGAAAGAAGATAATTTGGCAGATATTTCAACTTTAATCAGAGTTCTTAATGATGAAGATGAGATAAATAATCCGAATCTTGTAAAGTGTGTTGTTGATAATAAAGGTTTTGCACTTTATTTTTCGCGTTCTAAAATCCCTTTCGAGCGTAATGTTAATGAAGGTGATTTTTATGGTCATTTAGGTATTTACGGATATAAACGCAAAGCACTAGAAATGATGACAACTTTGCTGCAAACTCCGTTAGAAAAAACTGAAAGTTTGGAACAATTAAGAGCTTTGGAAAACGGAATGAAAATAAAAACCTCTGTTGTTGCTTTTGTGCCTGTTGGAATTGATACCAAAGAAGACTTAGAAAAGTTTAAGAAAATTGTTGAAGCTAAACTATAATTTTTCAGTCTTTTTCGAAAAAATACTGAGGTTCTACATTAAAAATGCAGGATAGTTTTAAATTTGAATGCTGCTTCAAAACCTAATCGTTTAGGGCGGGATGTTTTTGCATTTTCATTTTATGAAAATATTCTTACTGTTTATACCCGGTATACTAAAATAAATATAAATAACTTTATGAAACCCGGTAATGGCGGGACTTCCGGCCAGTGTAACAGAAATGCAAAAGGTGGTGTCTTTGGTCCTGGATCATATTGCTCAACTGTGATTATGGCAAATAATTGGTCTATTCCTATTGGATATCCATGGAAATAAATAAATGAAAATATTCAAAATACGTGCTTGCAATTTTTTGTAAATTAGTGTAACATAATGTTATAAAACTATAGAAAAATAAATAAATCGTAATATTTTTCGTGAGTTTATGAACTATTGTATGAGATTTTGTAAAAGTAAGTAAGGAAAAGACTATGACAGAAAACTTGGAATTGCCTAATGAAACGGAAGATCGTCAACGTATTTTGTTAGCTGATGATGAGGCTAGTATCAGACGTATTTTGGAAACTCGTTTAAAAATGGCAGGTTATGATGTTTATACTGCGCAGGACGGAGAAGAAGCTGTGGCTGCGTTTAATAAATATAATCCTGATTTGGTTGTCTTAGATGTGATGATGCCTAAAATGGATGGTTATGGTGTAACCAGAGAAATCAGAAGATCTTCTGATGTTCCAATTATTATATTAACAGCTTTAGGTGATGTTTCAGAAAGAATTACCGGTTTAGAATTGGGTGCTGATGACTATGTAATCAAGCCATTCAGCCCGAAAGAACTTGAAGCAAGAGTAAAAGCTGTTTTGAGAAGAACAAATAACAGAGAAATGGTTACTCCATCTGGTAAAGTAACTAAGAATGTTATTACAACAGGTAATATTAAAATTGATACAGCAAGACGTCAAGTGTATAGAAAAAATGAACGTATCAGACTTACAGGTATGGAATTCAGCTTGTTGGAATTGTTGGTTAATAATTCAGGTCAAGCGTTCTCAAGAAATGAGATTTTGCAGCATGTATGGGCTTATCCACCGGACCATCGTATTGATACCCGTGTGGTTGATGTCCATATTTCAAGGTTGCGTTCAAAATTAGAAACAGATCCGGCCAATCCTGAATTAATCTTAACAGCCCGAGGGATCGGTTATATGTTTCAAAGAATAAGTTAAATAAATAATGTAAAAAGGCTCTGTGAAAACAGGGCCTTTTATTTGCTTAAAAGAGTCTTCGATCGGGATTATAAACCGTTAAATACTCTCTGTTATAAAATTGCAGCTAAGTTGATAAAACAGTGTACAAAAATTTCTGTTACAAGGTTAAATAATAACAATATTTTATTTAAAAAGCCTTATTTTAAACGGGGCTTTTTATTACTGGACAAAAAATATTTTCATGTTAGTATAGAGGTATAGATAGATGGCGGATGTCGTCAAGTGGTTAAGACCAAGGATTGTGGTTCCTTTATGCGTGGGTTCGAATCCCATCATCCGCCCCATTTTAGAAAAGGGTTCACGTTTGTGTACCCCTTCTTAATTTATTGTAAGAAGGTGTAATTTAACGACCGGTTTTATTTGTACGGATACTTTGATTATTTTGGACAGTTCGCTCTGCGAGGGCGTTTTTGGGTCGGAAAATTAAGTTTACCAAAAAAATCAAACTGCCGAAATGGACTTTTGGGGGACTGTACGGATAGTTTGATTATTTTGGTATAGTCCAGTTGTGCAATAGAAAATATTTTAAGAGAACATTCAAAAGTAATTATTGTTGATGAGATTGATTATTTAATTGATAAAAATATTATTGAAACCCTAAGAGATTTACACGATAAAACGGGTTGTCCTGTGGTTCTTGTTGGAATGGGAACAGTAGATAAGAAACTTGCACGTTATCCTCATTTAATGGATCGGATTTACAAAAAGCTGAAATTTGAAAAATTTAATTCAGATGATATTAAAGAAATTTTCACAGAATTAACGGATTTAAAGTTCAAAGATGATGCTATTGAGTACCTTGCGACTCGTACAAACCAATTCAGACAATTAGTTAAACTTATCAATAAAATTGAAAAATTAATGAAAACAAATCAAATTAAAGAATTAGATGAATACACAATGAAAGGATTATTAAATGCAAGACCAGATATCAATGTGAATATTAAAGCTATGCAAACGATTGGATAAATTCACTTTTGATGATATTTTAATAATTGCAAGCAATATTGATGAATCGGTTTTAAAATTACAGCTTATTAAATTTGTTCAGGACAAAAGGCTTGTCCGGAGAGGCGATTTATATTTTTATAAGAAAAGAACACCTCAAAAAAATAATTCAATATTATTATATTATCCTGCCAAAACTATATATATAATTATTCGAGGTTTTTGTTGCTCCATTCCTGGTTACAAACTTTCTTATATTCTCGGAGTTGGAGAAGATCA
>CABUAQ010000047.1 GCA_902489575.1 uncultured bacterium | reverse complement strand
AAGAAATTTGCTTGATAAAAATATGATTTCAGTTGATTTAGTAAAAGCATATTTAAATGAAGCTGCTAAAAATATTAATGAGAGATATTCTGCGGCATTTAGTGTTATTACTGAATTGGAGCCATCTTTGAAATTGATTTCTGAAGATGATAACAAGCATGTTAATAATTCTGAAATGAAAGAATTGTTCAATAAAATTTCTACAAATATTACAAAATTTTGTAAAGATAGCCAAAAACAGAAAGAAACATTTGCAACTTTTGAAACAAAACTTGATAAAATAAGCAAAAAAAGGATCTCTAAAAAAGTTCAAAATGATATAATCGACGAACTGACAAGTGATATTGATTCCTTTAACAAAAATTATAAAAATACATTGGCTGCAATCATTTCAGATTTGAGAATTGCAGCAGAGTCCCTTAAAAAAGTTGATCAGTCAGAATTTAGCGATAATATATTGACTAATATTGAGAAAATTTGTACTAATATTGATATATTGACAGCAGATCTTGTTTCAATTGAAAAAAAAGAAAAAAATCTTGATGAAATCCTTACAAATGTATCTACAAATGAAAGTCTAAAATTAACTCAGGGAGTAATTGAGGCGATTATAGAAAAATATGAAGAAATATCTGAAAAAATTTCAAACCTTGCAGGTAAAAATGATTTAGAAAATATCATAAAAGAAAAGTTTGACGATATGACCTCAAAGGAGCTTTTTACAACAATTTCAAATAAAACCGAAGCCCTGATTAACCAAACAAATGAAGTTAAACAAACACTCGCAAGAGTTTCAAAAAATATTGAAACCCTTCCGGATACTACAGTATTGGAAGATTCACTGCAAAATCTGTTTAACAAACTTCAAAGTCTATCAGAAGAAATTAATAAAGCAGACAACAGTAACGACATTCGTGACATTGAAACTAAAATTTCAACTTTGATTAATGATCTTTCAATAATCAAAAATATTATTACGGATTTGAATGAAATTATCAGTGCCAAAATTTTGGAATCAATCAATGATATCTCTTTTGAAAAAGAAAGTTATGAAATTAAAAATCATATTTCAAAAATGCTTTCTATACTTCCGCAAAAAGAAGATATTGACCATCTTTTAGAAACAAATAAGCTAAACTTTGATACTATACAAAAAACTGCAGCTTTAACAAAAGAAATAACAGAAAAAATTGACAATCTTCCAATAGCAGAGGACATTAATAAACTTGCGTCAAAAACAGATGAAATTGAAGATATGATCGATAAAATCAATTTTGATGAAGAGTTTTATAACCTTTACGACAAAACCTCAAAATTAGAAAGCTGGCTTATCGAATCAAAAGTTAAAGAAAACACTGAAGAAACACTGCAAAAACTTCAAACCGTTGCTCAAAAAGCAGATTTGGAACATATTTCCCAAACGTCAGATGAAATATTGGCTAAACTGCAAAATACTGCAGAAAAAAACAATATTGAACAGATTTCTGCATCTGTAGAAGAAATGAGCAAGAAATCTGCTGACATTGATGAAAAACTTGTAACAATTTCCGACTATCTTAACAACATAACCGAAATTGATAACACCGAACTGAAAAAATCCATCTCAGAAATAAAAGAATTTCTGGAAAATAAACGTTCTAATTTTGATGAAATTGATAACATAAACAAACAAACAGCCGCATCTATAGAAAAATACACAAACACAATAAAAGAACTTCTTGACACTTCTGATAAAGGAATAAGTGAAGATATTTGCCAAAAATTCAATAATGTTGAAACAGAATTAAGCCGCTACACTACATCAAGTGAAAATGCTCTTACTGAAATTATTTCGAAAATAGATGAATTTAGAACAATTCTTGAATCGGAAGATAGAACATTACAACCGGGATTAAAAGAATCAGCTGCAGAAATTTTAGAAATAAAAAACCAGATAAAAACCCTTGGAGAAACATTTAGCGCTCTTAACTATGAAAAAGGGACTACAGAAAACAATATATCTGAATTCGTTTCAGAAAAACTGGAAGAATTGGGTAATAACTTAGACCTTTTGACTTCCAATATTGAAAATAAACTCGAACACGGATTTGTATATAATGCTGAACTTATTGAAGAAAAAACAGCAATATTACTTGATTTTATAAAAGAATTAAGACACGCAAACTCCGAAAATATTGACTTATATGAAAGGTTGACAGTTACCGATAACAGATTAATCGATTTTAAACAGGAACTTGAACTCATTAACACTGACGTTATAAGCAATCTTAACTCTAAAACCGATCAACTGATTTTGGAACTTGAGCCGTTAAAAGCAATGATTTCAGCTCTTACAAACAGTACTGAGAGAGGTCAAAGTGAAAACGTAAAAGAACATTTGGAAATTCTTCATGATTCAGTACAAGATGACTTAACCGAATGCACAAAATATTCAAAAAGTACGTTTGAAAAACTTGAAGATACGTACAATCAAATATCAAATAACTTATCTAAAACAGAAAATAATCTCAGAGATTTTATACTTGGTGATATCGATGCTGTTATAATTAAAATCGATAACCTGAGAGCTGATTTAGACGAAAATTTGAACAGAATTTCTCCGCCTGAAGCTGAGCATATGGCAGAATTCAAAACATTCGTTGAACAGATTTCTTCATTTAAAAATGAACAAAAAGCCATGCTTAAAGAAGCAGCTGAGGATATTAAAAATTCAATAAGCGAAAAAATAACGACAAGTCATGAAGAATTAAAATCTATGCTCACTGTTTCTGTAAACAATGAAGAGATAATATCTGCAATTGAAAACCTTAAAAAATGTTTTAAATCAAAAATAAAAGAACTTAGCAAAATTCAAAAAGAAAATATTGATAATACTTTTGATAATATTGATGGATTTGCGGCAAACCAATACGAAAAAGTATTTGAAACCGATAAAAATATAAAAATTATCGAAGGTTTAAAAGAAGATTTTAACAAATTCTCTGATTTAATCAAAGAGCTTTCTGGTGATAATTCAGAAATTGAAGAGGTTTTAAATATTATAAAAAGTAAAATGGATTCAATTACTGTTGTAAAAGCGGAAATGACTCCGGAAATAATTGAAGCGGACGAAACTTCTGTTGATTCAGATTCTGATTCTGATACTGTTAGTGATAAAGATCCGGACCAAGATACTGACGAAGACACTGAAGATGATGAATTTGATACTGATGACGAGGATTATGAAGATGACGAAATTATTGTTGGAGCAGACAACTTTGATTTTGTTAGGGCTCTGGATTTATTAAAACAAGATATCAACAATCTTCATAAAGATATTGAAAAGATTATACCTAAAGAAGAACAGAAAAAAGCTACAACTACACTTAAATCCATACCCACATTAGGTAATGATAATCTTCTTTTATCGCTAAACAATAAAATCGAAAAACTAGCAAAAGAAATTCAAAATAAAGATTGGCTTGAAGAAATCAAATCGTATCTTGCCGGCGGTGAAATTCAAACAATGCTTGAAGAAATCAGCGGCAAAATTGATATTCTAACACTTTCTGACAATTCAGAGTGGATTGGAGAAATAAAACAAGCTCTGGATCAATTAAACGGAGATATCGGAGATAATTCAAATGAACAAATCCGCTCTATGCTTGCACTTATAAACGAAAAAATTGACATATTGGCTGCAACTGACGATTATGATCTTATTGAGGAAGTTCGCGATGCAATAGAACACCTTGACAAAGATGGCAGTTCAAGTGAAATTCTTAATATTATCAATGAAAAACTCGATATAATTGCAGCTTCAGATAACATAGAGGATATTGAAGATATTAAAGATGTTTTAACTTCTATCGAAGATAAAATTGATAATATTTCATCTTCTGAAGAATTAGAAAGCATCAAAAACACAATAACAAAACTTGAAAAAAATCTTCTCAATAGAACTGCCAGAGTAGAAAATATTGAAGAAATTGAAAATATCAAAGATGTACTTGATTCAATAGAAAACAAAATTGATAATGTTGCATCTTCTGAAACTTCAAACAACATAGAAGACATTAAATACACTTTGCTCAATATTGATGAAAAAATTGATAGTGTAGCATCTTCACAGACTTCAAACGAGATAGAAAACATCAAGTCTGCTATACTAAACATTGATGAAAAAGTTGACAATGTTAAAAAGCTATCGGAATCAGACGCAAAAATAACTGCAATGCTTGAAACATTGAATCATAAGATAGATGTAATTGCCTCAGATGATAATTCAGAAGCAAGACAATCAATTGAAGATGTAAAACATTTGATTATTGCCCAAACAGATTACATTGAATATCTTGACAAAAACGACAAAACAGAAGCTCTGAAAAAATGTTTAAAAGAGTTGACACTTGAAGTAAATAACCTCACCACAAACGATAGTACAAAACAAATTAAAAAAACTATTAGAGAAATGAAAGAGTCAATTATGGCTGCTGTTGTAACCATATTTGAACAAGTTTCCTTTGTGGAAGAATCAGAAGATATTAAAGATTTTGTAGAAGAAAAAACGGATGAAATTAACCAAAATCTTGTAGAAGTAACAAAACAATTAAAACAAATTACAAACGCTAATGAAGATCCTGATTACACCTACTCAATGCAGGATATTGAATCTGACTTGGCAAAATTAAGACTTGCTCTTAATAATCTTCAGGAAAATGAACAAGAAACTCAAGCTGCAAGACTTTCTTACATCTTGGACAATATTAACCATATTGGAAATTCTGTAGAAGATCTGCAAAATTCATTGTCAAAAGAAGAAGTTCTTGGGTTAAAATTAAAATTCGACAGAATAAATACTGATATAATGAGCCTCAATGCTTTGACAAATCAATTGCTTGTTAAATCGGGTGAATCTTATAGCGCGATAACCGATGAACTGTCAACAAAAGTTGATCGTGTAACTAAAATGCTTGAACACTCGAATGCTTCTGATAAAGTTATGCGTCAAGCTCTAATATATATGGGGGAATGGATTGATTCTGCCAGCGAGAGCATGAATAAAATATCGACAAATTCTGATGAGATAGTTGATATCAAATCTGCCATTCAAGACTTGAAACAATCAGTACCTGAACAAACTGAAATACTTAATTCAATTGAAGAAAAATTTGACGAGCAGCAAGAACGTCTATCCTTCTTTGAAAAACAACTAAGTAAATTAGGCGGTTTGGAAGATCGATTTGAAGAACAGCAAGAACGAATTGACAGACTTGAAATGTCTTTGGAAAAAATTCTATCAGCAGTTGAAGATATCGATGATTCTAAAGTTACAAGAAAAATTGATAAAATAGATAAACAACTTTCAAAACTAAGTACAAATATAGAAAAACTGGCATCATATGTTGACTAAAAGTTTAATCAAAGAACTAAATAATACTTTACCTTGTAAGAACGTGCTTTCAGAAATCGAAGAAAGATACGTATACGCTGTTGATGCCTCAAATGACCCTTTTGTAAAAACACAAATTCCGGATGCTGTTGTCTTTGTAGAAACAATTGAACATGTACAGCAGGTAGTAAAAATTGCAAACAAACATATGACACCTATCATTTGTCGTGGAGCAGGAACAAACACAGTTGGAGCCTGTGTCCCAACTCATGGAGGAATTGTGTTAAATTTTTCCAAAATGAATAAGATTTTAGAAATAAATCCGGTAAATATGACTGCAAAAGTTCAACCCGGAGTAATCGTTGGGGATTTGCAAAAAGAAGTTGAAAAACTCGGGTTATTTTATCCGCCGGATCCATCAAACCTTAAAGTATCGACTATTGGCGGAAGTATTGCTCAAAATTCTGCGGGGGCAAGATGTTTTAAATACGGAGCTACAAAAGATTACGTCATTGATATGCGGGTTGTTATGGCAGACGGTCAGCTTATAAGAACAGGTTCAAATACTATTAAAAACGCTACCGGATACAATCTAGGAAGTCTTTTTATCGGTTCAGAAGGGACTCTGGGTATTGTTGTTGAAGCAACAGTTAAATTACTAACAAAACCCCAAGCTTCACAAGTTATTATGGCATATTTTGATACAGTAGAAGATTCTATCTCTGCAGTTAATAAAATAATCGAAAAACAAATTTGCCCTACAACAATAGATTTTATGGACAAAAATGCAATCCAAACAGTTGAAAAATTCTTCCCGACAGGATTGTTACTAAACAAAGAAGCAGCATTAATTATTGAGATAGACGGGTTTAACTCAACTATAGAAGAACAAAGACAAACAATATGTTCTACACTGCGAGAATTTAAAGCTTCAAGTATTCAATTTTCCACAAATAAACAGGAAGCCGATAATATCTGGTCTGCTCGACGCTCATCTATGGGTGCCTGTGCAAAATTGAAACCAAACGTAACCACAGACGATGTAATTGTTCCTCGCGAAAATCTGGCAAAACTTGTAAAAGGAATACAAAACATTTGTAACAGACATAATTTAACAGCCTGTATGGTGGGTCATGTCGGAGATGGCAGCATTCATCCCCAAATCCCAATTGACTACAATGACAAAGAGGAATACAAACACTATAAAATTGCAAAGTCTGAAATCTATAATCTTACAATAAAGCTTGGCGGAATAATCTCCGGTGAACACGGAATCGGTTTAGAAAAAAAAGCTTATATTTCAAAGGTTATAGAAGGCGGAGCTCTGGATTATATGCGTCTTATTAAAAAAACTTTTGATCCAAAAAATATTCTAAATCCTTATAAAATTTTCTAAAACTTATTATAATTTGAAACTTAATAACTCTACTAATTCTACATTTAAAGCTTCTGCAATTCTCACAAGAGTTGAGTATTTGGGATCATTTGTTCCACACTCAATTCTACTTATTGATCTTGTTGTTAACCCCGTTTTCAAAGCTAAATCCAATTGTGATAAACCTTTTCTAACTCTTTCATATTTAATATTAAATTAGATGAATGGAAAATCCCAAATGACTATCCCTGGTAAATACCAACTTGAAAAACGGTTACCCCTGTGATATTCTAAAAGAGCTGAAATATACAAAGAAAGAAGGCTAATATGTCAGAAGTTAGAGTTAGAATAGCACCGTCACCAAGTGGCAATTTGCACGTTGGTACTGCCCGAACTGCTTTATTTAATTATTTATTCGCGAAAAAAATGGGCGGTAAATTTGTTTTAAGAATTGAAGATACTGATGCTGAAAGAACCAGCCAGGAATATATTGATAATATTTTTGACAGTTTGAAAGCTTTAGGTTTAAATTGGGATGAAGGTCCTGATGTTGGCGGTCCTTATGGGCCTTACACTCAGTCTGAAAGATTTGATATTTATCCAAAATATGTTCAACAACTTTTAGATTCAGGCTTTGCTTACGAATGCTTCTGTACTCCGGAAGAACTCGAAAAAGAAAAAGAAGAAGCTACTGAAGCAAAAAAACCTTACGTATATTCTAAAAAATGTGAAAATCTAACTGAAGAAGAAAAAGCTAAATTAAGAGCTGAAGGCAGAAAACCTGCAATCAGATTTAACATAGCTAAAGCTCAAAAAGCTTTCCACGATTCTTCAATTTTGAAATTTGATGACCTTGTAAAAGGTGAATTACATATGGATACTGATTTGTTAGGTGATTTTGTAATATTCAAATCAAACAACACTCCTACATACAACTTCGCGGTTGTAATCGATGATGCTCTAATGAAAATTACACACGTAATCAGAGGGGAAGACCATATTTCAAACACATATAAACAAATTCTTATTTTTGAAGCTTTAGGATTTGATGTTCCAAGATTTGGACACTTGGGTATGATTTTAGCTCCGGATAGAAGTAAATTATCTAAACGCCACGGAGCAACTGCAGTTTCTGATTTCGTAAAACAAGGGTACTTAACAGATGCTTTAGTGAACTTTGTTGCACTTTTAGGATGGGCACCATCTGATGGGGAAGAAATCAAAACTGTTGAACAAATCGCCCAGGACTTTAGAATAGGCGAAATATCTTCTTCTAATTCAATTTTTGAATATGATAAATTAAAATGGATGAACGGACATTATATAAAAATGCTTCCGATTGAAGAATTAAAAGAAAGATTAAAACCTTACTTAACCCAGTACAATATGGATGAATTATCTGATGCCCAATATACAAAAATGGTGGAAATTACCAGAGAACCATTAACATTATTATCAGATATAACAGATGCCGTTCCGTATTTCTTCGGAAAAGATGTAAAAATCGAACCTGAAACTCAAACTGGAACTCTTGATACTGAAACATCACAAAATGTATTAAAAGATTTTGTTAATAAAGCTCAAGAATGGGATTGGACAGAAGAAAATCTTCACGAAAAACTGGCTGATTTCAGAGCAGAATGGAAAGAAAAAGGTGTTAAACCAAAAGTTACAATGTGGGCAATAAGAGCTGCTGTTACAGGCAGAACCTGCGGGGCTGATATGGTTGGAATCCTTGAAATCTTAGGAAAGGAAACAAGCTTATACAGAGCCCAAAAAGCCATTAAATAATAATAATAATAAAAAGAAGGAGCTAAAAGCTCCTTCTTTTTATCTACCTGCATCCATATCCGTATCCAGAACTTTATTTCTATTACCAAAAAGACGGGAAGTGTTAGGACAATCCCCTGATGGACACCAACGTTGTTTAGTAACAACATCCTTCCAAGGATATACAGTATCAATATCACTACCGGGATAGTATGATTTAGTTTTTGAATTAGTAAAATACAAAACATATCTGTCACGACCTAATTTATTAGGAGAAGAAAATCCATTTACATCAACAATAATAGGCCACTCTGATCCTGCATATAAATAATATTGAATTCCTGAAGTATCCATAAATGCAGGTCTGTCCTTTTGACATCCCTGACGCATGCCATGCCCGGATTCACCTTTACTACATTCCCAGCATTTCGTACAATCTTTCTCAAAACAGGTTGTCACACCTGCAAAATATTCGGACAGAACCTTAAAATTGTCCGCCACCGGTCCATCCGGTAAATAAACTGTAGTTTTAGTAATTGGAGAAATTCTGCCGTCTTCATTTGCGGACTTTAAAGCTTGGTTAAGAGTACTGTATGCCTTTCTATAAGCAACCTGGTACTGTTTTTCGTTAATTTTATTTATTAACACCGGCAGAGTTAGTACCGCAACAACTCCTATGACACCAAGTGTTATTAGCACCTCTGATAGCGTAAAGCCTTTAGAATTTCTGCACTTTGAAAAGTTTGGGGCAAATTTCAAAAAGTCACAAACAGCTGCAAAACACTGTCTATATAAGGGCTTTAAAAGGTTACCCCCCCCCGAAATTTAAGCTATTATTGAGTTTCACCATATTTCAAAACCTCGTAATGTATATAACCACTTCAGATAATACCATAAACTATTCAAAAATAAAGATTGTAAACAATTGTAAATAAATTAAAAAGATCTCTAAAGTATTAAACCTAATATACCGATATAAATAATGTGGTTACGAAAACAAAAGAGGACTGAAAAATGGAATTTAAATTTGATGAAACAAGATTGCTGGAACACAAAGATAACCCGGTAAATGACATTAATTCATATCTTATCCTGTCTAAGGCTGACACCGTAGAAGATGCTGAGATGGAAAATGTTATTCAAATTATTGACGAATCCGGAAAGGAAGTAAATTGTACTTACGATAAATTTGTAGAAATATTTGATCAGGAGGGCTTGGCGGGCTTTATTTTATAAGAAAAGAAAATTGAATAGCAAGTATGAAAGATAAAGAGGTACTTTAAATAAGTACCTCTTTGTTTTACATATTTATGCTAATATAACTTTATGGATAAATTTAAGCACTATACAGTTATGAAAAATGAAGCAGTAGACGCTCTTGAGTGTAAAGACGGTCTAATATACGTAGACTGCACGTTAGGCGGAGGAGGACACAGTGAATTAATCCTAAAAAGGATTTCCCCTAACGGTAAGTTAATTTCATTTGATATCGACCAGGACGCAATAGACGCTGCAACAGAGCGCTTGAAAAACTATAAGAATTTAACAATTGTAAAAAGCTCTTACTCTAATATTAAGCAGGTACTAAAAAACCTTGGAATAAAAAAAATTACAGGCGGAATTCTTTTTGACCTTGGGGCGTCATATCACCAACTGACGAAACAAGAAAGAGGTTTTTCATTTTCTAAAGAAGCTCCTCTTGATATGAGATTTGATACGGATTCAGATTTTAGCGCATACGATGTTGTCAACACTTATAGCGAAAATAATCTTGTAAAGATATTTTCAGAATATGGCGAAGAACGATTTTCTAAACGTATAGCAAAAGCAATTGTAGAAAAACGTAAATCAAAACCAATAAATACAACAACAGAATTAGCCGGGTTGATTGTTAATTCAACACCAAAAATAAAGTCCGCCATACACCCTGCCACAAGGGTGTTTCAAGCTATAAGAATTGAAGTAAACCAAGAGTTACAAAATGTTAAAAACACTTTAAATGATGTATTGGATTTATTAGACTTTGGTGCTATAATTAGTATAATAAGTTTTCATTCTCTTGAAGACAGAGTTGTAAAACAGGTATTAAAATACCACTCGACACGGTGCCATTGTGAAAAAAATCAAATGATTTGCAAGTGTCCGCCGCCGGTTTTGGAATTGGTGAATAAAAAACCCGTAATGGCATCGGAACAAGAGGTTAGAGAAAACCCGCCATCCAGAAGTGCTAAACTCAGGATTGCAAGGTGTATTAGAAAATAGAGTCAATTAAAGTAATAGAAAGTTTATTGGTAGGTAGTTTAGGGAATGAGTTTGAATTCAGCAAGAGTAAAAATCGATCAGCAGAAACTGCAATACAAAAAAAACTATACAAGCAATCCGCAAAAGGATAGCAACCCTGTTATTGAAGGTTCATTTTATCAAGAAAAACCTATGACAATAAGAGAAATGGTTACAAGAAAAATAAATAAATCTCTTTGTTTCTGCCTTGGTATAACTATTGCTATTACTTTTGTCAGTTATTATATAGCTATGAACTATGAAGCTAAACTTAATAATCTTGATAATGAAATAGTAAGGCTCAATGCTGAAAATCAAGATCTGCAGGCTGAGTTGGATAAATATAAATCTTTTAACAACGTTGATAACAAAATTGGAGAATACAATCTGCTTCAAAAAGCAGAGAAAGTCATTGAAGTTACAGCTCTCAATTCTGCTGCAAAACAGGTTCAAGCACCGGTAAAAACAGCATATAACAATTTTGATTGGGCTATTGGATATTAAAACTTAAACCCTGGCTAAATCCCGAAAGATTTAGGCGTAAGATATTTTCTCCATTATTGGAATTGCTCCGAATAAATAGTAAACTTTTCGGGTTTCCCACTCGTATGTCTTTAAAATCGTTAGTCCGAAAAATTTTATACAGTTCTTCTTCTTAATTAAATTTCTTGGACGTGAAGTTAAATTATATTTTCGAAAAAACTCTAAAACATATTTTTTAGAAAGAAGAGAATCCATACGCTTTTTATCAGATTTCCTCATTGTTTTGACAGTAGAATTTGAGTTAGTCCAATAATGATAAAATGTATCAGCGACTGTAACAATTTTATTAGAAAAATAAACTGCCCTGGTCACAAAATCAACATCTTCAAAAAACATTCCCTCAATAAATCTAAGTTTTAGATTATTCAAATATTCAGCCCTATATATTTTATTCCAAACGTAACACATATCAGGAACTCTTGCCGCATCAATTTTCTCTTGCGGAAAAATAAAACATTCTTCTTTTGTATAATGTATTCGAAACTTTCTCGAATGTCTACGCTCCCGAATAATTGAACCACAAGCAACATCTGCATCATGTCTTTCTGCTGCATCAATCAGCTTAGCGTAAAAATCCGGATCAACCCAGTCATCTGAATCAACAAATGTGATAAACTCACCGCTGGCATTATCTAGCCCGACATTTCTTGCTTTACTCTGACCTGAATTACTTTGATTAAAAACTTTAATTCTCTTATCAGACAAAGCAAGTCTATTACAAATATCTAAACTGCTATCTGCAGAACCATCATTAATTATTAAAATTTCGACAGAATCAACAGTTTGATTTTGCAAACTTGCTACACATTTTTCCAAATACTCTTCAGCATTATACACCGGAACTATTATACTTAACTTAACCATCTTTTCCATATCATTATTATCACAGACAATTAGCCATCCGAATATTAGTCAACTGAGCGATTAAGAATAGACAATCGGGTAATATTTTAATAAATATTACAAAATTTCTCATACTTTAGTTTAAAAAATACCATACTTTAGTAGGAAATTTTTTAATCAGGGCTAAAGTTATTAAAATTTATGCCGTATATAAAAGAAGAAGGCATGTATTTAAAGGAAAAATTATGGATAAAGAAGAGAAAAAGCAAGCCGGAGTTTCACTTTTCGGACAATCAGAATTTTTAGTAGGTAGTGATCCTTTAGAAGAAATGTTCGCACTAAATCTCGGTGATTTTATATCTGAAACACTAATTTCAGAAGAATTAGCTATGAAAATAAGTGCTAAGGCAAATAAAAAAGAAAGACTTCAAAATCAATTAAAAGAACTAATTAATATATATTCTTCGAAAAACACCCTATGTGTCCTAAATTTTTCATCAGGTGAAGAACAGGCAATTTACACATCTATAGCTAAATCAATTGTCCAAATGCTAGAAGTTGAAGAATGCAAAATTCATCTAATAAAAAATAAACAAATTGTGCCTGTCGGGATTTCAAATGAAAACACCAGTACAATAAAAAATCTTACATTAAAAGATTTGCTTCACAATGATACTCTGGAAAAAGACGGATACACTTACATTCCAATGAGAAGCTCTGTTATGCCAGTCGGGGTTATTGAAATCAAAGCCAAAGATAACAGTAAAAATTTTTCTGAGTTAACTTTAAGTATCGCCAATCTTTTGGGTACAACAATTACCCTGCAAAACGAAGTTGAAAATACAAACAGATTACTTAACACACCTGAAACTACTGAGAGTGAACTTAAACAGGCCAGAACAGAATTAACTGTTTTAATCGGAGATTTATGTGATTTTCAGCAAAACTTTGTCGAAGCATTAGCAAATGCAGTCGATAAAAAAGGTCAATATACAGTCTCTCATTCAAGAAACACCGCAAAACTCGCCAGAAGTATATGTAAAAAATTAGGTTTGAACGAAAAAACAACAGATTTAATATACTATGCAGGTCTATTACAAAATATAGGTAAAATAACACTTCCGGAAAAAATATTTGCAACAAACGGCAAACTATCAACAGAAGAACTGCAAAAAATTAAAAACCACACAAATGTAGGTGTAAACTTGTTAATGAACATCAATTTTTTATCCGAAGTAGTGCCCTATATAACATACCAGACAGAACGCGTAGACGGATCAGGAAGTCCTGAGGGTTTAAAAGGGCAGTCAATTCCCCTTGGTTCAAGAATTATCGCAGTCGCTGACGCATATTGCGCAATGACATCAGACAGACCTTACCGAAAAGCAATGGAACCCGCTCTGGTTATGGAAATACTAAGGGCTGAAGCCGGTAAAAATTGGGATAAAGATGTCTTAAATGCACTCAATCAAGTTATTAAATAAAAAACAATTTACATAATAAATAAGTATGGCGGTTCATAAAA
>CABUAQ010000046.1 GCA_902489575.1 uncultured bacterium | reverse complement strand
TCAAAAGAAAAATACTAATAAATCTCTGTTATTAAGAACTACAAAAATTAAGAATACAGAAGAAATTACCAGAGATGAGTTAGAAAAACTTTTGGAACAAAACCAATATACAAAAACAACTATTGGAAAGGGTACTGGAAAAGCCTACAACATTTCAATAGAAAAAACCGAAAAGCTAGATTAGTGACAATGAATAAATTGAGCTAATTTAACTATTTTAGTAAATCATATCTTTGAAGTGACAATGGAATACTTGAGCTTCAATACAAGCAATAGGAAATAAGCAAATGCTTAGTATTGAAGTGTGCCGAAAAATTTTAGGAGTAAGTAAAGAAGAATTATCAGATGAACAAATTGAAAATATAAGATATAGTCTATATCAATTTTCGCAAGTGATAATAGATAACTACCTTGAGGTTAAAAGAAGTAAAAATGAATGCAGTAATTTATACCAGAGTTTCAACAGAAGAACAAGCTAAGCATGGTTATAGCTTAGCAAAACAAGAACTAGAATGTAAAAATTTTGCAGTTAGAAATGTGTATGATATTTTAAAAATTTTCAAAGAAGAAGGTGTTAGTGCAAAATCTACAAATAGACCGAAATTACAAGAACTAATTAAATATTGCATTGAAAATAAAAAATTTGTTGATTATATAATTGTCTGGAGATTTGATAGATTTACTAGAAATTTAGAAGATCAGACTGCATTATTTAGCAAATTAAGTAAATATGGAATAAGGGTTTTATCAGTTACAGAAAACAATGAAGAAAATGCAACTGGCAATTTAATGCGAAATATAATTGGTTCTTTTGCTCAATATGAAAATGATGTTAAATCCGAGAGAGTAAAAGCCGGCATGCAACAAGCCTTTTTAGAAGGTAATTGGCTTTGGAAAGCTCCAATAGGGTATAAAATGGTTAATAAAAAATTGTATCCAGATGACAAAACTGCACCAATTATAAGAAAAATTTTTGAAGATTTTGCAACTGGCATGTATAGGCAAACGGATTTGTTGCAGTATTTAAAGGAAAATGATATTAAATTAAGTGCAAATAGCTTATGTGAATTGTTAAGAAAACCTTTGTATTATGGTTATTTAGTTAATAAAAAGTATTCAGATATACCAGTTAAAGCTAATTTTGAGCCAATTATTGATGAAAAAACTTTTTATATAGTTCAAGCAATATTGAATGGGAGTAAATCACAAGCAGTACCACATTTAAGACAAAATCCAATATTCCCATTAAAACAGTTTATTACATGTCCTTATTGCAACCAACCATTAACAGGAGATACTCCACATGGAAGAAATGGAAAAAAATACTATTATTACAGATGTTATAATAAAGATTGTATTTCACATTTTAATATTGCAAAAGATGCTTTAGAAAATAAATTTGTAGAACATTTATCTAAAATAAAGCCAGAAAAGTCATTATTAAAACTATTTAAAGCAATTATGAAAGATACATATAATAAGAGTACAAAAGAAGCACAAAAAACTTATGAAACCCTTAATAAACAGTTAGAGGAAGTTAATGAGAAAAAGAGTAAATTACTTGATTTATTAATTTCAGATATAGTTTCAAAAGATGATTATAATATGAAAACGGCACAATATGAAGCTAAAGAGGCAGATTTAAAATCCAAAATTGCAGTTTGTGATATTCCTCAAAATAATTTTGAAGATTGCATAAATTATGCTTGCAGTATTTTAGATCATTTGGATACATTCTGGTTGAATAGTAAAATTGAAATAAAAGAAAGACTACAAAAAATCATATTTACAAATGGTTTAAGATATGAAAGCGGAGTTTTTCGAAACAGCGAAATGTCAAGCCTATTCAAAATAATAGGCACCTTATCGGTGCCTTATATTAATATGGTACTCCCAGGGGAATTCGAATCCCCGTCTACACCGTGAAAGGGTGTTGTCCTAGGCCTCTAGACGATGGGAGCAAATATATTTCTTTCACAGGAATTATCTTATTATAAGCAAAATAAAATGTCAACTACTTTCTTTTGAAATTATTAATTTCTATTCAAAACAGGAACAAGTTTAATTTCATTAACGATTTCGACAATTTCATCCGAAATATCAGCAGAAGAAATAATATTATTTTTCACCATTTGCGCAAATTCAACTTTTTTAAAATCATGAAGTCCACGTGTTTTAAAAATCTCTTCTAAAATTTTTACTCTTGGCTGCGGTTGATTAAACATTTCCTGCTCATAAATTGAGATATTATTAAGTTCATATTCCAAAGTTCTTTTCACCAATTCGACAGGCAGCAAATCTTCAAATTCTCCACAGGCCAAAAGATGTATTTTATCACATTTGCGAAGTTTTGGTTTTATTTCATCAAGATTTTCTTCTGCATCTTTATCCAACAAAACAAAAATAGGTAATTTCAATACTTCAACGAGTTTATAGTATAACTTCACAACCTGATTTTTCCCTCCTGCAGGCAACACAAAAACACCTTCTTTATCAAAATCATAACCACATTTTTTCGCAAATTCCGGTAAAAGAGTTTCTTCAGTTGCGCCTTCTGCAATAACAACTTTTTCGATGGGAAACCTTAATGCCATTTCTTTTCTGACAGCCTTAATATCATTAACTTCACCCAATGTTTTTAACCATTTTAAATTTATTACAGAATTATCATCAATAAATTTCAAAAGTGGTTTATAACGAATTTTGTTTTTTAAAAGTTTTTCAGTTTCGTCTGTAACATCAAATACCGATTTTTCATAATCATACAATCTCTGATTTATCAAATAGTCATCATCCGCAGACAGATCCAAACTCTTGATTGAAAAATTTATAATATATTGAACTAAAAATACTATTTGTTCATAATCCATTTTCTCCAGATCAGATCTTTTGTATTTTGGATAAATTAAGTTGTTTGTCAAAATATCAAAAAACACCCGCAGATATTTTTCTTCAGTATTTTTGAATCTTGTTAATCTATCAACAGAAATTAACAATTGTTCTTTGGTTAATGGTTTGACTTTTAAATTTTTCAATGATACCTTCTTTATATTTATTTACAAAAGTTTCACAATTCTAGCAATTTTTTCTGTGCCTGATTTTTTATATAAATGTGGAGTTATCATGGTAGAAAAAGTAAATTCTCGTATCCAGCAATATAATTATAACACAATCAACCGTGTTACAAACTCTGTAAGCACCCCGGCTGTAGGTAACTGCTCTACTTTGGCCACATCGTTTACAGCAGCTGTTCCATTAAATCCTGCAAAAAAAACAATTGCACTTAGAACTACATTATCCGGAAAAGAAGAGAAACAAAAATATACTGAAATTCTATCAAATCTTGACAAAAACGGAAGAAAAATAACCGAAAATCTTCTAAAGTCAGGAATTCTGCTAAACGCAGATTCAAATGATAAATCTACAGTACTTGATAATTTGTACAAAATTTTGAAAGAGCCGAGAGCGGAGGGTTTAAACTCCAAGATAATGTTGAAAGATACAATTGCGACCCTTGCGTATCCTTATGTTATTACCCAGCAATTCGGAGATATTCCTGCAGCATACCGAGATAAGACTATTCAAGCGAACAATGAAGGTAAAACAAACCTTCTTGATATTCAACAAGGTGCAAATGACATTAATGTAACCCATTCAGGTACATGTGTTGCGGCCAGCACAGAATTTAAACTTGCAAAACAACATCCGGCAGAATTCGCAAGATTTGCGCAAGAATTAAGTTCGCCTAAATTATCTGTTACAAAAACTATAGAATTAAACAATCTTGCAGACAAACCTCTAAATGCTATTTGGTTATTAAATGCATTTGAAGTACCTTACGAAGCATCAGATTTTAATCAGGCAAAACTGATATTTGCACCGGATAAAAATGCAATATTACGTGCTCAAATTCAGACAACCAATAAAGACCCGTATGAAAGAACACCATTAGATGTTTTAATGCAATCAACATTTATGCAAATAGGTTCGCAGCAATCATACAATACACTAACAGATAAGCGAGCAGGTAAATTTAACCAAAACGATAAAGGTTTAATAGAATTTGAAAAAACATTTACAGAATCAGTTGTATTTGACCAGAACATCCTTTCAGTTACATATCAAACCGTAGATGAAAACGCAAGACTAATCGGATACGAAACAGATTTGTCAACAATGAAACGACATCTGTTAGAAGCATTAAATGAAGGTGAAAATGTAATTATCGGATACACACAGACAGACGCAAATAATATTATTGTAAACGGCCATGAGATAACAATTGTGGGCTATAAGACAGACAACAAAGGCAAAATGACATTCATCTGCAACGACACGGATGATAATATACCAAGACCTGTTGAATACCCTGAAGATTATCTGCTTCCAAAAATTCATCATGCCGCACTTCCGCAACATATAGTTGAAAATGATTTAAACATTGTACCAAACTGGGTTGAAGGGATAAACATGTATAAACAAATGCGTTCTGCTGCGTAAAACACACGCAAAGCCGGTGTGTAGCCCGGTGCGAACTTCTGTTCAGGAAGGACGACAGGGGCGGAACATTATATCTGTGCCGTTGCGAGTAGAACGCAGTGGAGCAAGCGCAGCAATCTTTGATTGCACAGGCACACGCAAAGCCGGTGTGTAGCCCGGTGTTGGTTCGTAAGAGTAAATGGGAAATGTCGGGGAGGGTCAGGATAAGGTTATCGAAAAGAAGCAATGACTACAAGTCCGAAATTTATTACATTTTCTTAACAAATACGATAATTTAAGCAAAAAACATTTTCACCCGTTTTAAATATAGTGTAGAATAAAAGGTAAAACAATGATAAACGTACCAAGTATTAATCAATCTGCAACATTGACACCGGGCACGGTTCTACCAAAAGCTCAAACTAAGTCTGCTAATGGGTCTTTACAAAATACAACAAATCAAACAACCCCGCCAAAATACACCGCAACAATATACCCTGATAAAACAATGCCGGTATATACACAGACAGCAACAGAGCCAAAACTTATCCACACAAGCTGGCTTTATGTTAACGATGTTCACGGGAAAATGACAAATATGGAAAGAATTTATAACATTTCAAAAGAATTCGATTCTACTCCGGTTGAACAGATGAGCAAAAGCTTTTACTCAAATACCATGCCGGTATCAAAATTCAAAGTAGCCTCAGGTGACATCATCTTGGGTGCAAATTACACCAACAATCAAGTTGCAAACCAGTTCTTAAACTGGAGCGGCTTTATCGCCTCAGCACTGGGCAATCACGAACTCGATGTTGTGGAACCAGGTGATTTAGCAAAACTTTTGAACAATGCAAAATACAAAATGCTTGCAATAAATGTTGATGTAAATAAAGATTCACCAATACACGGTCGGATTGAAAAATCAATGATCGTAGAAAAAGATGGCGAAAAATACGGGCTTATCGGTATTGCTCCGCCGGATATGCTTGAACGCGTAAAAATGAATAATACACTGAAAGATTTTACAATCATGGATATTGAAACAACAAGAAGTGTTGTTCAAGATGAAGTTAAGCGCCTGAGAGATAAAGAAGGAATCAATAAAATAATCATTCTATCACATCAGGGAATAAAAAATGACGTTAAATTAGCTAAAGAAACCGAAGGTATCGACATAATTTTCGGTGCTCATACTCACGATTTAATCGAAGGCATAAAAGAAGGTGTAAACCTATTCTACTCTAAAAACGGAGAACCGACGATTATAACTCAGGCTGGAAAAGACGGTGAAAATGTCGGAATCTTAAACATTGATTTTGATGAAAACGGAATAATCAAACGTGCCCAGAACAATATAATCAAAACAAGAGCATACAACAGACCATTATTTATCAAAGATTCTGTTGAAGATATTTTAGGAAAACCAGAAGTAATCGGCAGGGTAAAAGCAGCAGTTCCGCCGCCGGTAAAAAGACTTGCAGAAAACAATCCACACGGTAATCTTATTGCTGATGCAATGAAAGCTGAACTTGGCACAGATATCGCTATCCTTAACGCCGGTAATATCCGTGGAAGCTTCTCCCAAGGACCAATTGACACAAGATTAATATCTGATATCACACCATTTGAAGATCATATGATGATTTTAGAGTTAAGTGAAAAACAGATTGTAGATTCAATCAAAGTAGGTTTAAAATCAATAACAAGAAGTTCTAACAAACCAGGTATCCTACTTGTATCAGGTCTAAAATATAAAGCCAATACAAAAGGGGAACTACTTGAAATGGAATTCACAGACAAGAATAACCAAACACACAAAATAGATGTAAACAATCCTCGTCCGGATAAAAAATACACAGTAGCTGCTGATGATTTTTATGCAACAGGCGGAGATGGTTACTTAGAAAGCAATAAACATCCTGATTTTGTGTTAAAAAAATTTGATATGGACAAGAACAAATTGGCTTGTAACTACATCAAAAAACTAGACCAACCAATAGAAATCAAGAATGATGATAGAATTCAAATAATCGAAGGGTAAAATACTCACGCCCTAAAAGGCAATAATTATAGCACCATAGAAGCTTAATATTGGAGTTATATTAATCCCTTTACTCCTTAATACCCATACTGTTCATGGGCATTGAGGTATTCTCTGACTGTATTTAAAGAAGACTGTACGATACGTGTAACACGTGATGGAGACAGACCTATTTGAGTTGCAATATCTTTTACCTGCATGTTTCTATAAAAACGATACTCAACAACAGTTCTTTCTTTTGGCGGAAGTTTTGAAATAGCGGTTCTAATCATTTTACCCATTTCAGCAATTTCAGCATTTTCATCAGGCATAGCATGAGGATCTTTCACGAAATCGAACGGAGAATCGTTATCACTGGCTGCTGCTGCAAGCCCATCAATTGACAAAATAGTCTCGTAAATTGCTTCACGAACTTTTGCCTGTTTCATATCCATACCTTCTACAACTTCAGATTCGTCATACTCATCTTCAGATTTATGTTTTAGAGAATACCATTTATATCTTATTCTTAACTCATTACGTATAGCCCAGCGAACAGCAGTTGCAATATAAGCAGAATTATATTTTTCCAATTGCTCTGGGGTCTTATTCTTTACCATAACCTGAATAGCAATAATCCCGATTGAAAGCAATTCCTCATACTCAACCATATGCGATGGAATACGCCTATGCTCGACCCTTGCAACTTTTTGCACAATATCTATATAATGCTGTAAATTTCTTTTATCTTCTCTAGCCATAATTTTACACATCAATAATACTACAAGATATTAATTTCGCGGTCGTTTATTTGATGTATTTTTCATTTTGTAAACAAACATTAGGATTTCAGCAACAGCTTTATACAATTCCGGCGGAATTGATTGGTTAATATCGACCATTTTGAAAAGTGCTCTTGCTACAGGCGGATTTTCTATAACCGGAACATTATGTTCTTTTGCAATATCAATAATCTTTTTAGCGATGAGTTCAGTTCCCTTTGCAATTAGCATAGGAGAATCCATTTCTTCTGCAACATATTTTAGAGCACATGCAACATGGGTAGGATTGGTAACAACAAAATCCGCAGTAGGAACAGCATCCATTGCACCTTGCTGAAGCATTTGCATACGACGCTGACGCAGTGCGGCTTTTACATTTGGATCACCTTCAGAATTCTTGTATTCATCTTTAATTTCCTTAAATGACATTTTTTGATCTTTTAAAAACTTCCATTTGGTAACCCCGTAATCAGCTGCCGCAATAATTAAAAATGCGATACAAGCTTTAAAAATAAATTCAGTAATAATTTTCCCAAATTCAATCATTACCGCAAAGTTGTTGTCCACAGATGCCAGCATAAGAATTGATTCAATATGGTCTTTATAAACCATCCAGCCGATATACCCGAGAATTATAACCTTGACTATATTTTTAAATAACTCAAATAAAGTTTTTATAGACATAATATTTTTAAAATATTTTGTCGGATTAAGTTTATCAAGTTTTGGCATTAGAGGGGCAACCGCAACCAGCGGTCCTACCTGAACAAAGTCTGCTAAAACAGCAACAATCCAGGCAATCAGAAGTATCGGACCAATAATCAGAGCTGCACCTTTAACAGCAATAAGCAATACGTACATATACCCTATCTTATCAATATGGGCATTTGGAATTTGCTCATAAAGAAGAGTAAAAACCTGAACAATCTGTTCCCAAATAAACGGAGCAAGCCCAAAAATTACAGAAAACAAAATAAGCAGCGAAACCGCTGTTGAAAAGTCTTTTGACTTAACAACCTGCCCTTCTTTCCTTGCCTGTTCCAGTTTCCTGGGGGTGGCGTCAAACTGTTTGTCTTCATCACCCATACTGCTCTAATCCCTTCTGATTCTACATTATAGCACAGATTTATTTATCTTCTTGCAGTTCATCTGTCATTTTCTCATCAACATTAACTTCAGTCTCTGATTTTTCTGCCGGCTCAGAATCTTGAACTTTTTCAGGATTTCCATTTTTTCTGGCATTTTTTATAGCAACCTCTTGTTCCACAGCTGCATTATATTTTTCAAGGGCAGCTTTTTGTGCAACCTTATCACCGGATTTTATTGCCGCATTTAATTCTTTTTGAGCTTTTACCTGCTCCATTAAAGCTTTTGACTCTGCATCATAAGATTCAGACTTAGCAATCAGCTTTTTTTGCCAGGATTCTGTGAGATTAAACCAGAAATGACCAACCACAACAGAAGCAGCACCGGCCAAAAGCCCCCATTTGATATTTTTCTTAAACGATTTACTTACACTTTTTATAATATCATCTTTAGGAAGTTCATCAATTTTTTTCAATATATTTTTTGTACCCAGAATATTTAAAAGAGAGTAACCGGTAAGCCCACCGACAAAAAAGTCTCCTGTAAGAATCTCCGTCTTATATTGAGCCCTGGAAACCGTTTCAATTCTTTTATTTTTTTTATTATCAACAGATATTGTCTTAGGATTTGATGTAAAAGGGATTGGTTGTACATTCATGACATGGACCTCCTGTTTCTATATTAAATAAGAACAAAAATTTAATTGACAATACTTAAACTTTTGTTAAGAAACAATTTTTACACCGGAACTCGTACCGAGACGGGAGGCTCCGGCATTAATCATTGCAATAGCCGTTTCTTTATCACGAATACCGCCTGATGCTTTTACCTGCAAGCCAAAAGGGGAAACCGTTTTGTACATAAGTTCTACATCTTCGACTTTTGCACCAACTCCGTTTTTCACAAATCCTGTTGATGTCTTCACAAAATCCGCACCACCTTTTATTGAACATTCGCAGGCATATTTAATTTCATCCTTGGTCAGAAGATCTGTTTCCAAAATAACTTTCAAATTCTTACCGCTACAAGCAGTTTTTATTTGTTTGATCTCATCCACAAGAAAATCAGTCTGATATTCCTTTACTTTAGTAACATTAATTACCATATCAATTTCATCAGCACCGTCTTTTACAGCGTTTATCGTTTCAAAAATCTTTGTTTCGGTAGTATTTGCACCCAGAGGGAAACCAATTACTGTAACTATTTTTACATTTTGGTTTGTAAGAATTTTTTTTGCAAACTTCACATAACAAGGATTTATACATACACCACAAAAATTATTTTCATCAGCTTCCTTGAAAAGTTTAATAAATTCAGCATTTGTTGCATCCTGTTTTAACAATGTGTGTTCTATATACTGATTTAAATTTTCCATAAATGGTGCTCTCCTTATTATATATTATCTAAGACCTGACAAACCTGATCCGAATGATTAAGCGTAAAGAAATGAATTCCGCAAACTCCGGAATCAATTAACTCACCGCACTGATTTATTGCAAATTCTGTCCCAATTTTTTTGACATCATCAGGGAATTGTTCAAGTTGAGTACGTAAAGATTTTGGCACCGAAATTCTAGCCATAGATATCATCTTATCCATTTGATTTAAACTTCTTACAGGAAGAATTCCGGGAATAACAGGTAAATAAATTTCCGCATCGCGTATACGTTGAACATACTCAAAAAATTTATTATTATCAAAAAACATTTGAGTAAAAATTGCAGAAGCACCTGCGTCAACTTTTCGTTTAAGATTATCAATATCCATATCTAACGATTCTGCTTCAATATGTCCTTCCGGATATCCGGCAACCCCAATTGATAATGTAGTTTTCTGATGAATAAAGTCAACCAGTTCGTTGGCATACCTAAAATCAACTGTACACAACTCGTCACCATCTATTTTATCACCCCGAAGAGCAAGAATATTTTCAATCCCCATGTTCTCAATTTGGGTTATGTAATGTTCAATAATTTCCTTTGAAGAACACATACATGTAAAATGCGGCATTACATTCAATTCTAAATCAAGAATAGTTCTTAAAAGTTCAAGTGAAAAATCACGTGTTCCGCCGTTTGCACCATAAGTTAACGAAACAAGCTGAGGATTATATTTTTTCAAAATTCTCAACTCATCAAAAAGTTTTGAAATATTTCCATCCTTAGGAGGAAAAACTTCAAATGAAACCTTAACAGCACTGCCATTAGCCTGAAAATCTTGATTTTGATAAATCTCATTCAATTCCATAATAGGATTATAACATAAATAATATTAATTTACCCAGTCCGGCGAAGATTCTGCGGAGCAGAATTGTTGCAGTATAAAGTGTTACTGTTTGCGGCAAAGTACCCCGTGCGGCGAGCACACTAGAAGCGGCGAACGTAATAATTATTATCAGAACGAAGTTCTTCTTGTGCCGCTGACAATTCCACATCCTCAAACCCACAAGATAATATTTTTGCAGCTTTTTCTCTTATAGTGTACTCTTGAACGTTTTTGGAACGTAATATAATTTGTTTTAAAAAATCAAAATCCATTTTATCCCAAAACAGATAAACCGTTTCAAGACACCAATATAACTTAAAAACCTCTTTATTAATTTTATATTTACCTTCTTGGAAATCAAAAGTTTCAATTTTTGCGAGCAATTCCAATGTCAAAGCCGTAAGATCATTACAAAAGATTTTACAAAATGTTTTATCTTCTTTCAAATTTGAGATTGCATTAATAACATTACGGCAAATATTTGCATTTATATCAATAATCGCATCAAGAAAAACATTATAAGCAGAAGTATTTTTAAAATATTTAATATACTCTGGATTAGACATAAATTCGTTAAGTTTTAATGACACAGCTTCCCTTATTTTACCATCTTGACCTGTAAGATTGTCCAGAAGTACTTTTGCATCATAATCAGAATAAATTCCCTCAAGCCTCAACGCTGCAATTTGCTTTTGAACAATATTTCCATCTTTAAGTAACTCAATCAATTCATTATGCGAATAATCTTTTTCATAAAGCATCAAAGCCTGTGTAAAATTTTCATTCAAAGTTTCATAATAACCGGTATTCAAATTTTAATCCTTCCTAAGCCTGTATAAACAATATAACATAAAGTATAATGAAATTTCAGCACTAAATCGTTTAAATGTATGATATACAGCCAACCAAATCCGCTATAATAATTGTAGGAGAAACGAATATGGGTAATATAATATCACTGCTGCAAGAAATTTTTATGCTAAAAGAAAATACAAGTGCAAAAGTAGGACTTTCAGAATTTAAGGAAGAAGCCGTAAGCCCGGTGGAAAGACAAAAAAAGAAAATACCTGCCCCAAAAGAACTTAAACTATCAGATTTAATGAGAAAAGGAAGTTATTAAACTTTTTTATTTTTATTATAAACCTGATAAACTTTGGCAAGTGTTGTAAGAGCAAGTGCCTGCACAATGGTGTTGGTGTCGTTGCAAACCTGTGTCAGCGGTACAATAAACTTTTCGACATCATTGTCATTATCACAAATATTAGAAATACAAACAAGTGCAGAATTTCTAACAACCCAGTTTGAAGATTTTAGAGCGTCAATAATTCTATTTTGCAAAACATTTTGATATCTGCAAACTCCTGAAATTGCATTTTTTCGAATCAGATCGTTATCTTCTCCTAATTTTTCAAACAATATATCAAAGGTTTCTTCCCCTGGAAACTCGGAAAGAGCAAGAAGTGCTGCTGCTGCCACATTTAAATTTGAAGAATTTATTTTATCTTTGATAGCATTTAAAACAATTTGTTCATATCCCAAATTATTACTAACAGATTTTTGCTTCACAGGGGAGAGATGCTTTTTTTGTCCGTTTGGAAGTACATAAGAAAAACCTGCAAGAGTAACTGCTTCTTTAGCTTCTTCCAAAGTTTTAAATTCCAATATATCAGAACCCAGCGGATGCGGAATTTTTTGAATCACAGCCTTACTTTTATTTTTTAGCGGTATTGCATTAACAGTAAATATTTGAATACCATTTCTTTCTTCTTGTTTTATCGCAACATATTGCATAATTATATCCCTTCATAAAAAATACTTTTATCTAATTGTGCAAAAAATTCTCTGTAAACTTCGGGTTGATAAACTCTAAAAACTCTTACTGGTGCTGATTTTACAAACGAATATCCATCAGCATTTTGCAAAACTTTCTGAACCAGAACCAATCTTACTTTTGTTTTATTTTGCCCAAAAGGTTCAACATTAACATTTGAATCGATAACAACAGTCTTATCCTTAAATTCATTATTTATTTTTCTGGCGGGATCAACAACATAATAAGAAGTCATACCATAAGTAAACACCGCATATGTAGCAAAAAGAGCAAATAAAAATGAATTCAAAGCAACTCTGCCTTTTGATAAATAGCGTTTTTTATAATATTTTCTGGCACGCAGATAGCCCAATTCAGGTTCAATTTCCTGAAGAACAAACCCGCTGTCTTGTAAGGTATTTACAGCAGCTTTCATAACTTTTGTACTATCGGGGGTATCAAAAAGTCTTGTCTCGATATTTCTTCTTTCCAATTGAGATAATGTCTTAACCTTTTTAGCACCCGCAAAATTTACAGGTGCTAAGACAAAAGCAATGATTATAAACGCTGTTAAAAATTTTTTTATCATATTTTTTGTTTTTGCAAGAATATAGCCTTATCAACTTTTGAGAAGAATTCCTGATAATAATTCTCATCATTAACATCATCAATAAACTGAGCATTACCGTAAACATTAAGGAGCTTACGTTTAAAATTAACTCTTACACGCATACTTTTACCATATTCGGTAATATTTGCAGTAGTTTCAATTGTCGCAACTTTAACCCCGTTCCAATTTAATCTTGCCTTAGACAATCCGAATTCTTTCGAAATATCAATATTAGGATCAGATGTATCAAAATCTTTTACGCCGTATATAAAACCAAGAAGCGGATTTGCATTATACACAATAAAACCTTCATCCTGCAAAACATTTAACATAGCCTTCATCACAAGCGGCTTATCAACAGTATCATAAGTACGAGTTTGAAATTGTCTTTTCTCAAGTTGAGTCATCGGAGTAATAATTTCTTCATTTTGACGTTTTGCATAAACAGGTAAAGCACACGCTGCTAAAAGAAAAATTATAAAAAAACGTTGAAATAGCACCAACACTTTCCTCCCTAAAATGAACTCATATGATAAGAAAATGACTCTACATTATTATTTTTATCAAACTTCAAAACAACAGTTAATGTTTTTTGTACAGATTGGACAGTCCCACCGTTTTTGTTATAAGCAACATTTCCAAGACCTCCGCCGAACCCGACAGATCCCATCCCGCCGCCTAAGCCGCCTACACCAACTCCAAAACCTGAATTTCCATAAGAAGTTATAGACGAAACTTTATCATATATCCAGGTTTCTCTACCTTCAGCATCCTGGGTTACGATATTTGGAGAACCTAATGCCAATGCTACATCAGTTTGAGAAGTACCTACTTTAATATTTCGCTGCACAATACCCAATGTCATTTGTTGTTCATTTACAGGAGTTGTCAATGGAACTTGACATTTTTCAGGATGCTTTCTACATTTCCTGCTTAATTTAGGCGATTCATTTATCGCAAACACAGGCACACCCAGCCCTAATACCAAAAGTGAAACCAATAACTTTTTCATAAATATTCCTTCCTTGCTATCCATAAGTTAATAATAACTGCTGTAATCTAAGATTTCAACATAAGATTAATAATTATTGACAAAACATTAAAAAGTCTTATTAAAATAATATGAAA
>CABUAQ010000045.1 GCA_902489575.1 uncultured bacterium | reverse complement strand
TAATCCGGATTTTGCCCCATCCAAGATCTATCTAAAAATGGTCCTGTTAGCATTTATGTTTCTCCTTAATATAATCCCTCACCTGTACAATTCTACTATAAAAAAGTTCTATATTGAAACATTTTTTAAATGCTCAATTTTTAACTCGGGATACAACGTTATCCCGATAACATCAATTTGAAAATCTTTTATATTATTTTCCTGAACATAATATAACACACCCGTTTTTATATTTTTATATTTATTTTTAGTAATAGACTCCAACGGTGTTCCAAAATCATTTGTCTTACGTGTCTTAACTTCAACAAAAACAAACTTATTCTTATACTTAGCAATAATATCGATTTCGCAAAATCTGGAAAAATGTTTATTACGTTCAACGACTTTGTACCCGTTTTTAACAAGATACTCACAAGCTAAATTTTCCCCGAGGTTTCCAAATTCCCTGTTATTCATACTATTGCTTAATCCCACATCTTGCAAAACTAGTAAGATCAATCAAGGTATTAACATCATGCAAAGATACATTATTAGTCTTTCTGACAGGAGAAATATCAATTCCTCCGCGTCTTGTATAAAGCGCACTAACCATCAACTCATCACCTTCATCCAATAAATCAAAAAGCCTCTTATATATCATCTCACAACATTCTTCATGAAAATGATATTCTGAACGAAAAGAAACCAAATATTTTATTAAACTGACTTCGTTAATATGCTTTTTGGAATTGTAATAAATATAAACATCTCCAAAATCAGGTTGATGGGTAACCCTGCAATTTGATCTCAAAGAATCAAACATTAGATAATGTTTTTGCTTATTTTTGAAATCTTCAATCTTTAGTAACTCAGGAGCCTCATTAAACTCAGTAATATTAAAAACATTATCATCAACAAGTTCCATTATATTCTGAAAATCATTAAAAATTTCGAACCGGAAAGATTTATCAGAAAGGAAATTGACCTCTACCAGAGTTTGCAATTTATTACTAAGATCCCTTTCTATCCTTGCTTTACATATGGTTAAACATTCTTCAATATTTCTACCAGAACGAGTCATATTAAAAGAATTTAAGTACAATTTAAGTGACTTAGATTCCACAATATATTCACTTGTACAGTTATAGCGAAGTTTTACAACTCTTGTCACCGGAATACCGTTTTCTGTCAATGAAGAAAACTCGTAAGCATGCCAAACATCCCATCCTTCAAACGGGAGATCTGCACAGTTTATATCATAATGCCTGCGATTATCTTCACGCGGCACAGCAACAAGAATAGAGGGATTATAAAATTCAAACCCGTCAACCTTCTTGCCTAACAATTCAGAGGCTGCAATATCTGTTTTATCTTTATGCGATTTCTTCATAAGCAGCAGGATTATTTAACAAATCATAATTTATTTCATTTTCATTATCAGCAATAGCTGCGGCAACAACAGCGTCAGATGTAATATTAAGAGTTGACCTTAACATATCAGTAATTCTTTCAATCGTAAACAGAAATGCAAACCCTGCAACCAGCTGTTCGGGACTCAAGCCCATACCATTTAGAATCAGAGCAATTGTAATCAAACCTCCGCCAGGAATTCCCGCGCAAGTACTTGATGCAACAATAGCCAGCACCGCAATTTGAATTACCAAAAACGGAGTTAAAGGAACCTGATATGCCTGAGCTAAAAACAGAACGGCAACCGTTTGTAATAATGCAGTACCATCAAAATTCAAAGTAGCACCGAGCGGCAACACAAAACTTGAGATTTTATGAGAAATTCCGCGCTTTTCACAACAAGCAATAGTTAAAGGAAGAGTTGCCGAAGAACTTGCAGTACCAAATGCTACCATCATAGCTTCTGCAATTGCCGAAAACAGCATTGCTGCTGAAACCTTTGAAAAACATTTCAAAAATATCGGATAAACTATAAACATCTGGATAGCAAAACCAAGCAATAATACAAGCAAATACTTAGAAATAGTTGCAAAAATACCTCCGCCAAAACTTGCAACAGCAATTGCAGTTAACGCAAATACACCGGGAGCCGCAAACAACATAATCCAGTCTGTAATTTTCATAGTCGCAGCAAATACCGATTCAAAAAATGAAACAATCGGTCTGTTTACGTCACCTACTTTTGCAAGAGCAAGCGCAAACAATAAAACAAATAAAATAATAGGTACCATATTTCCTGCAGCTACAGCTTCAAAAGGATTGTTAGGGATAAACTTCAAAAACATATTCAAAATATTTCCCTGCTGTTCCTGCATAGCTGTTGCAACAGAAGCCTGAACATCAGAAGCTATATTAGCAGAAATATAATGAGCTGCACCTGAACCCGGTTTAACCAGTAATGCCAAAACAGCACCGATAGTTACAGCAATTGATGTCAAAATTCCATAATAAACTACCATTTTTGAACCAAATTTTCCGAGCTGTTTATTATCTCCCACACTGGTAATCCCGATAATTATAGCTGAAACCACAAGCGGAATAACTACCATTTGAATAAGTCTTATAAATACCTGGCCAATAAAAGTCAAAACATTATCTACCAAAACATTTGGATGCGAATGCAAAAACACCCCGACCAAAATACCGGCGATAATACCAAAGAAAATATGCCAGTTACGTTTAATTCCAAGACCTAGTGCAATAAGTATTTGCATGTGAAGTTTCATCTATTTATCCTCTTAATTATTCTTTTACTCTATAACTATATGACTTGTTCATTATACAACTATTAGCTAAAAATTTCAAATAAGTAATCAAAAATGGTATATAAATAGGAAACAAATTATTTCTTCATAAAACCGGCAGCATTTTGTCTCACAACATTGTATTCATAATCCTGAGCATACCTGATCCCGATATACAATGAACCTAAAATCAATAATGCAATTATGACACCAAATATATAATTTTTCATCTAAACTTCCTCTTTAAGATAAGTATAACAAATTTTGCCAAAATGTAAATAAAGAACCTTTAAAAAGGTTCTTTATTTACATTTATAATTTATTTTTGATATAAATTTTTAACATCGGAAATTCTTTCGTATCAACACCATAATGCGAAAAAGTTATCTTTCCCTGATATCCAATTTTTAAAAAGGGTTTTATATAACTAGGATTAACAGTTTGAGGCTTATAAGAATATTTATAAAAAGATTTATCTGTATCATTTAACAAAATAAAGCTCTTAGTTTGAAAAAACTTTTTCTCTAAAGTAATACTATTATTTTTAAAATCCGAAATTTTAACGATTTCTGCATCCGGATAGAGTTTTTGGATATCATCCACATTCAATTGTACTGATGTAAATTTTCCATCGAGATAAACATATTTAAAAAATTTCAAATCGTGGCTGTTGATACCTATAAATTCACCATTATTTAAGAATCCAACATTCATCTCGGGTCCAATTGCGAGTTTCCCGTCAATATAGTAGTATTCCTGAAACCCACCAGAACCAACGAAACTTTTATTGATTAATCTTATATCATTTTCAGTTTGTTGTACTGCACTCCAAGAAGAGTTAGCAGGATTATAGTAAACAGACTGAGTTTCTTCGACATAACCAGCAGCAAAAGCAGATACTGAACACAAGCCAATCATAAGCATTGTCAACAAAAATTTTTTCATATAACTTTCTCCAATTTGTAACCCCTATAAAAATAACACAAACATTTTATCTTGACATTTAATCTTGATTATTATAGATTTAAAAAGTACCCGTCGGGGAATATAATGAAGTTTTGACAATTGAATAATATATGGGCGTGTGGCGAAATTGGTAGACGCACTAGACTTAGGATCTAGCGCCTTCGGCATGGGAGTTCGAGTCTCTTCACGCCCATTACTAAAAAAGACACTTTATACAAAGTGTCTTTTTTCTTGATTTAAAATCTTGTTCTTGAACGATAGTATCCTTTTACTTCTGTACCATCAGAACAGGTGTAAGAATTTACATAAACAACTCCGCCACCTGACGTTGCTTCTCGTTGCAGGTCGCCATTAGTTGGCATTGTACCATTGAATAGTTTTGTTTGTGCATCAATCTCCTTTTCGAGCTTGACAAATTCATCTGAAGACATTGAACCGACGTCTTCACGTGTGTGTTGTGGAATTTCTGTATTAAAGGATTGCAAACCTAATTGTTGTGTAAGTTGGTTTATGTCGATATCTGCTGCAAAACCAAGTGGTCTACCATTATTTTGAACTCCACCAATCCAAGGCATTGGGGTAATTAGTGGTTTTTGCTTTTCAAATTTACGCGGGTCATCAAGTCCTGTAATTAATTTACCTTCTTTCATTCTTTGTACAACTTTTCCTGCAATTATATCTTTTTGTTGCTGTTCAGAAAGTTTATTAAAATTCGGATATTCTCTGCGAATTTCGTTATATATCTGCGGACCCTGCTGGTTATTCCACATGTCCATGTTGTATTCTTGTGGGTCCTGACCGGAAATACTACCTTTCTTTTCACGCCAATAGCCGACATTATTGGTTAGAAAAGAACCATATTTTTGATTTAATAAACTTTGCATATATGTGTACACAAAAATTATTTAATAATTACGCCCATTTACTAAATAAAGCAGTTTACAAATCCTGAATCTGACTATAAAAACAGATTTTCAATCGGATCTTTCATAATGTAATTTATGGGGACTTTTTTATCTATTTGTCCATTTCGAATACAAAAATAAGTATAAACCCTTCTTTGCTTATTGCGTCCACCGTTATTTGCAATATTTTTTATTGATATATAATTCCTCTCATTAGAATATTCAGAATCTATTCGTTTTAAAATAGATATTAAGCGTTTTGTAGGGTCTATGTTATTATCAAAACTGTTTAAAACATTACGAGGTAAATTACAAATAAAAAATTCATCATTTAATGTTTTTGAATTTTTTATAAAATCATTTACATCTACACAACATTTTTTGGTTTTATCAACATTTCTAATGGCTTTAGCTATATTTTGAACAAATCTTCCAGCAAAATTTGAATCTTGAACTAATTTTCTTGCCGAACGCTCTTTAATTGTTGTTTCTACTATTGAGAACTCATCTTTAACATCGCAAATAAGATTTAACATATTATTATCTAAACGAGGAGTGATTTGTACACTTGAATTCTCTTTCATATCTGCTAAAGATGCAACTTTTTGAATAACTTTATCTAAATTTTGCCTATTAACTTGCTGTGCAAAAAATTTATCAAACACCAGTTCTGTTTGAATTTTAGCAAGATTAGTACTTACATTAGCTTTAAATGATATTTCGTTCATATACTATATCAAAACTTATAAAATTTTTTTTTGCTAATTAAAAAATTTACACATATCAAAAAACTTTTATGATAACATAATATCAATAAGTGTTCTTTTTATACCAGACTAACAGGATTCACATAATGGAAATACAAATAAATAATACTAATACTACTTTTAAGAGTAGATATGAGTCGTTAAACGTACTTAATCCGATATCTTATTATACAAACAGATACTTTTCAAAATCAGCAAAAATATCTTCTCGAAACATCGAAGAAATATCTTCTGACTTATGCGGGAAAATTAAATATACAGAAATTAAACACAAACAAAAAATCTTAGCGGCTTGGGATATTAACCCAGACAACTCAAAAGAATACGTATTCTTTTTGCACGGCATGGCTCAAAATGTAACAAACTACCAAAAATTATATAAAAAAATACTGGATAAAAATAAAGGTGTCTTCGCCTTGGAATATCGAGGATACGGAATGAGTTCACCCGGAGCAAAAATCTCCGAAACAAGATTTAAACGCGATATTGAAGCAGCATTTCAACATCTTGTAAACAAAAATAAAATTAATCCCAAAAACATAACAATAATAGGTCACAGCATGGGTGGCTCTTTAGCAGCCCATTTGGCCTCAAAGCATCCTGATGCAAAATCACTGATACTCATTTGTCCAATAAGCGATATGGAACATATTGGACAAAAATTTTCAATTAATAAAAACATAGGTCAGGGCATTCCAAAAAAGCTTAAAGAAATCACAGACAAAATAGGTCCGTTACGCTGGCTTTACAACTTAAAATTTAATACCATTAAACATATGGAAAACATCAACGTTCCAACATACATAATTCAATCAAAAAACGACACTGTCACAATCTCTAGCGGAGCAGAAAAACTTGCAAAAACAGCAAAAAAAAGAGGGATTCTCAAAGACTATATAGTTACACCATTAGGCGGACATAAAGTTGATAGCAAGAAAATTGATATTGTATCAGATATTTTGGACAAACTCTAAACTTATATAAAAAATTTGTCAATAAATGATATTTATGAGATAATTCAATAAAAGATTAGAGATTTAGGGATTAGCTTTATGGAATATAAATTAAAAGATACTTTATCAAAAGATGCTTTCAGATATGGTTATTTAGTACAAAAAATTTCACCGTTTTTAAAACCGCATATGCCAAGAATTTTATTAAACATGATTCTTGCAGTTCCATTAGGCTTATTGGACGGGGTAGTGGCATTTGCACTTAAACCGTATATGGACTGTGTTATCAATGGAAAAACATGGACAATTGGAAGTTTTACAATTGAGCAAAATTTACTGGCTGCAATAATCCCGTTTGGCATAGTTTTATTTGCAATTGTTCAAGGACTTTTAAAATATACCAACAATTATTTGACCGACTGGACCGGAAACAAAATTTCAAACTCTCTTAAAGTAGAGTTATTTAGAAAATTAACCTCACTTGATCCAAAATTCTATGACATAAATTCATCAGGACTTGTTTTAACAAGATTCCTCACAGACCCGGAAACCGCATCAAAAAACATAATTAACACCCTAAAAAGTTTTATTATGACAAGCTTTGGAATAGTTGGACTTGTAGGAGTATTATTATACAACTCGTGGAAACTTGCGATAATCGGGGTTGGAATTATGGCAATCGCAATCACTCCTGTGACACTTATCAGAAAAAAAATCAAAAAAGTTTCTAATGCAACAATGGTTGTCGGCGGTGATATGACAACAAACTTTAATGAAACATTTGCCGGTAATAAAATCATGACCGCATACAATCTTCAAAACCTCCAAAACGCCAAATTTGAAAAACAAATTAAAGAACAATTCGACCTGACAATATCACTAACAAAACGCGTAGGCTGGATGTCCCCGATAATGTATTTTATTTGTTCAATAGGAATTGCCCTTGTAATGTTTTACGGTAATCACCTGATAATAAGCGGTCAAATGACTGCAGGGAGTTTTGCATCTTTTGTTACATCTTTACTCCTTTTATACAAACCTGTTAAGGATCTTGGAAGAACTCTGACAGATCTTCAAACAACGTTTGTAGCACTTGGCAGAGTATTTGAACTGTTTGACTTAGTTCCGCATATCAAAAATAAAGAAAATGCTGTAAAAATGAACGGTCTGAATACATCTATAGACTTTAACAATGTTAACTTCGAATATGAAGAGGGGACACCTGTTTTGAAAAACTTGACTCTTCATGTAAATAAAGGCGAAACAATTGCACTAGTTGGAAATTCCGGGGGAGGCAAAAGTACACTGGTAAATCTTCTGCCAAGATTTTATGATATCAAAAGCGGCACAATAAAATATGACGGATTTGAAATCAAAGATATTGATATCTCATCATTAAGAGAACATATTTCATTTGTATTTCAGGATAACTTTCTGTTTTCCGGTACAATCAGAGATAACATATTAATGGGTAAAGAAAATGCTACAGAAGAAGAACTTCAAACGGTAGTAAAAATGGCACACCTTGACGAATTTTTATCATCACTTGAAAATGGTATTGATACATACGTAGGAGAACGCGGAGCATCATTATCCGGCGGACAAAGGCAACGTGTAGCAATAGCTCGTGCCATGATTAAAAATGCACCGATAGTTATTCTTGATGAAGCAACATCCGCACTTGATAACGAATCAGAAGCAATTGTCCAAAAAGCTCTTGATAATTTAATGCAAAACAAAACAGTCTTCGTAATTGCACACAGATTATCAACAATAAACAACGCAGATAGAATTGCTGTAATAAATGAAGGTGAACTTGTTGAACTTGGAACTCACACTGAACTTATGAACATACCTGATGGAATTTATAAACACCTTTATGAAATGCAATTCAAAAATCAGGAGGCTGCTGTATAGTGAAATCTACAATCATAAAAAAATGGATTGAACCATATAAACTACTTGAAATAATAAAAGAGCACTACAATTGCACTGATTTTACTTTTGATGGAATAACAAAAAACATTAAAAAGAAAATCTTGCTTTAAATAAAAATGCAGTAGGCTTATACATGAAAAATGTCAATAAATACTATTTATTTGAAACAGACAAAAATATTAACATCTGGGAAAAATTAATAGAAGAATTCAACTTTGAACAACATGACTATGAAAAGACTCAGGATGTTGATATGCCGTTTGATCTTATTGACATGGGAAAAGCCGAAGCAAGCCTAATTTTCGGAGAGCTTTAATAAAAAATTTTCTACCTGAAGTTCTAAATTCTCGATAGTTGAATTATTATAGATAACAATATCCGCCTTTTTCAGTTTTTCATATTGCCCAAGTTGAGCATCCATCCGAATTTGAGCATATTCGGCAGAATAATTATTTCGCTGCATCAAACGTTTTTTACGAATTTCATCATCTGCATAAACAAAAACAATTTTATCAAACAAATATTCCATCCCTGCTTCAAACAACAAAGGAATGGCTACAAAACAAACTTTTTCACTTTCATGCTCAGAAAAAAATTCATTTATACCTTTTCGCACCAGCGGATACAAAATATCTTCAAGTTTCTTTTTTAATTCAGAAGAGTTAAAAACTAATTTAGCTAATTTATCACGCGAAATATTCTCATTTTCAAAGATATCAAAATTCTCAAAAGCCTCTGCAATTTGCGGCGTCGTCCCCAACAAATAATGACACAACTTGTCAGTGTCTAAAACCGAAAATTCTCTCCGTGACAAAATGTCTTCAACAACAGACTTTCCACTTGCGATATTCCCAACAATTGCAACTCTAAGCATTTTTAGACGCAATCCTATTTAAAAAATTTCTAAGCTCTTTTATCTGACGAGGTTTTATCGCTTTAACCTCACCGCGTTTTAACCCATCAAGGTTAAAAATAGCATGCTGGATACGTTTCAAAGATATTACATTAAACCCGAGAGATTCAAACATCTTGCGAATCTGCCTGTTTAACCCCTGATGTAAAAGAACTTCCAAAACAGTACCTTTGTTGTCTATCTCTAAAACATCAACTTGAGCATAAGCAACTTTACCGGGCTCAATTTCTATCCCTTTATACATCTTGTCAATGTCGTTCTGGGTAATCTTGCCATCAATAGCAACCCTATAAAGTTTTGGAACTTTAACGGACGGATGAGTTAATTCATTAATTAAATCCCCATCATTAGTTAAAATAATCAGTCCTGTTGAGTCCTTATCCAAGCGTCCGACAGGTTTTAAACCGTGTAAATGTTCAGGAATAATATCATATATAGTTTTTCTTCCTTTTTCATCATCAGAAGTCGTAATATATCCGGCCGGTTTATAGAATCTGTAGTACTCATGTTTCACCGGATGTATCAACTTTCCGTTCACAAAAACCTTATCTTTACGCTCAACAGAGAACCCCAGTTCAGTAACCTTTTTGCCATTAACTTGAACAACACCTGATTCAATAAGTTCATCGGCTTTTCTTCTTGAACACAACCCTGAAGAAGCTATGTATTTATTTAAACGGGTACCGGACATTTTAGCACCTCGTTAAAAGATTTTGCAAGCACTTCCGGCATTTTTCTGTACAATTTGCCGTTATTATCAATTGCAACGACTACAACTTCAGCCTCAACATAAGGTTTGAATGTTTTCTTAGACTTTATAACCTGTTTAAATGTTACCGTAAAGCCTTTAAATTCAGAAATTTCAGTTTCTATAATCATTTCATCTTCCAGCTTAGCTGATGACTTATACTTTACATTAATGTTAGTTACAGGGAGAACAATATCTTGATTGACTAAATCAACAAGATTATGCCCCATCATTTCGCATAAACCTACCCTGCCCATTTCAAGCCAACGCAAATACGCTCCGTGCCAAACTACACCATAAGCATCTGTGTCTGAATAAAAAACTTTTTGTTCAAATATATGTTTCATACGTAGATTATAACATTAAAACTTATTATGAATGAAATTTTTATGTATAATAAATATATGGACAAAAAAATTTCAGAAAAAGTTATTAACCGTTTAACCCTGTACCATTGTATTTTAAGGGACTTTATAACAGAAAATAACGAATATATTTCAAGTAAACAAATCGCAACACTTCTGGGAATTGATGACTCTCAGGTGAGAAAAGATATTAACCTACTGAATAATTCGGGGAAGTCGCGTGTTGGCTATATTGTCAAGGAATTAAAAAAATCTATCGAAACCAATCTTGGTTTTTCTAAAGAAAAAAGAGCATACATAATAGGTGCCGGAAATCTTGGTATGGCACTTGCAAAATATGATAACTTTACAAGCTACGGATTAAACATAATAAGCCTGTTTGATAATGACAAGCAAAAAATCGGCGGACAGGTTAACAGCAAAAAAATCTTGGATATTAAATATCTGCCGCAGCATTCAAAAGAAGAAGAAATAGATATAGCAATACTTACTGTTCCTGCAAAATACGCACAACAAACAGCAGAACAAATAATCAAATCAAACATCAAATATATTTGGAACTTCACTCCAACAATCCTGAATGTTCCGGCGGATATACAAGTTTGGAATGAAAATCTTATGGGAAACTTCCTGCAATTTACTTACAACCTGTAAATTACACAAGAACAGTATGTGCCTGATTATTTATATAACAAAAGTTGGTTAGTAGTTTTGTCGCCTTTTTCAACGCCTTCGCACCCGCCACCTGTAACAAAAGGGTAACTTTCAGGATCAGGCATTTTTGACATAACAGCCCTTAAATCGTATCCCCACCTATTAGGACCACTTCTGCCATTTGTATCAATTAAAAATAATTTACATGTAAACTTATATTACCATATATTCAATTCAATTACAATAATTCAACTAGAGTTTAATATTATACAAAATTGTTAAATATTTCATATACTTAATATATGCTCACGATTAAACTATACGAACTAATTTGGCAGCACAAAGTTAAAGGATATGAGCTGGCAAAAGCAACCGGCTTAAGCAAAGCAACCATATCAAAACTTATGAAGGGCGAAAATATAGATGTCAAACTTAGTACAATTGACAAAATTTGCGACTATTTTAAATGTGACATCAATGATATCATCGAATACAAGCCTGATATCCCTTAGATTTCATATTATCAACCTTTGTGGTATTCATTTCGTAAATGTATTTCAAACCCTCGAGGGTTAATATAGGATTAACGTAATCAAAAGATCTTTTTAAATAATTCGCAATAAGCCCGCAATACCCCCCGGTAGCAACAACAATAGCTTTTTCACCCAATTCCTGTTCACACTGAGCGACAAGACCATCAACCATACAAGCTGTACCTCTGATTACACCTGATAAAATTGCATCAGTTGTGTTGTGCCCGATAGCACTTCTTGAAATTGAAACATCTATTTTAGGCAGTTTTGAAGTTGAATTTTTTAAACATTTCATCTGAGTATTTATCCCCGGGGAAATCACCCCGCCTAAAAACTCTTTTTTTGAATTCACTATATCAAAAGATGTTGCAGTACCAAAATCAATAACAATAACTGCTCCTGTATATTTTTTAACAACAGCAGCCGCATTAGCAAGTCTATCGGCACCTACCTCACCCGGATTATCCAAAGCAACTGAAAATCCAAGATTAATATTATTATCTACAAAAATAGACTTTATACCAAACACATTATCAACAGCCCGTTTAAATTTTATATTCAATTCTTCAACAACTGATGCAATTACACATCCATCAATCTCGTAACCCTTGAACAAAGAATTTAAAAGAATCTCATATTCTTCACCGGACAAATCCCTATCGGAAGCAAGCCGGAATTCGTTCAAATACTTGTCACGATCAAATAAGCCAAGCGTAATATTAGTATTTCCAATATCTGCCGTCAACAACATAAAACAGTCCTCACATATCTGAGAACCATTTTATTACAAACATAGTTTTAATGCAAAAGCCAATACTGCATATTTTTACTTGTCCATATAAGATGCAGCAGTTGAACTTGAATTACCTGCAACCAATTGACTGTAATTTGCAAGATAATTACCAATTTGAATATTATTACTTGCAGCAGCAGCCTGCTGTTGGTTATACTTAAATTTATTTATAAAATCAATTGCATTAGATTTTGCAGAACCCGCAAGTTTTGATATTGACATTTCATCGGACATAACCGTATCCTCCATCATTCATAATCTCTTTCTTACATAAAGTTTTTTTTAATGACACAATTGCTTAAATTCAAAAATATTGTTACATTTCTTTACATAAAAAAATAAATAAAGAAGTTTATCAAATTAAGCGAATAATCTTGACAAAAATTTATGAGCGGATAGAATTAGAATTATCGTAAGATACTAAATTTATAGTATTATATAGTAGACAAGAAAGAAGGAGATTAATCTCATGGCACGTGAAAAGTATGAACGTACGAAACCGCACGTTAACGTAGGTACAATCGGCCACGTTGACCACGGTAAAACTACATTAACAGCAGCAATTACCGGTACATTAGCAGCAGCTGGTAAAGCAGATGCTAAAAAATTCGATGAAATCGATGCTGCTCCAGAAGAAAAAGCAAGAGGTATTACCATCTCTACTGCTCACGTAGAATATGAAACAGATAAAAGACACTATGCTCACGTTGACTGTCCTGGTCACGCTGACTATGTTAAAAACATGATTACAGGTGCAGCTCAGATGGACGGAGCTATCTTAGTAGTTGCAGCAACTGACGGTGCTATGCCTCAGACTCGTGAACACATTCTGTTAGCTAAACAGGTTGGTGTTCCTAACCTTGTTGTATTCTTAAACAAATGTGATATGGTTGACGATCCGGAATTGTTAGAGTTAGTAGAAATGGAAGTTAGAGAATTACTTTCAAGCTATGAATTCGATGGTGACAATATTCCGTTCATCCACGGTTCAGCTTTAAAAGCTTTGGAAGCAGTTCAAGCTAACCCTGCTATCGCTCGTGGCGACAACCAATGGACAGATAAAATCTGGGAACTTATGGATGCTTTAGATACATACTTCCCAGACCCTGAAAGAGACTTAGACAAACCATTCTTGATGCCTATTGAAGACGTATTCTCAATCACTGGTCGTGGTACAGTTGCTACAGGTCGTGTTGAACGTGGTATCGTTAAAGTTGGTGATGAAGTTGAATTAGTTGGTTTAGGTGAAACAAGAAAAACTACAGTTACCGGTGTTGAAATGTTCAGAAAATCTCTTGAACAAGGTCAAGCAGGTGATAACATTGGAGCTTTGCTTCGTGGTATTGATAAAACTGAAATCGAACGTGGTCAAGTATTGGCTAAACCTGGTTCAATCACTCCTCACACAAAATTCAAAGCTAACGTTTACGTATTGACTAAAGAAGAAGGCGGACGTCACACTCCATTCTTCCCTGGATACCGTCCACAGTTCTACATCAGAACAACTGACGTAACCGGTTCTATCCAATTTGAAGGTCAAATGGTAATGCCTGGTGATAACGTTGTTATGGACGTTGAATTGATTGCTCCTGTAGCTATCGAAAAAGGTATGAGGTTCGCTATCCGTGAAGGTGGCAGAACCGTTGGTGCTGGTGTTGTTGACAGTATTACTGAATAATAACAGCATTACATAGTAAAAAGAAGACCTGGTTATAACTGACCGGGTCTTTTTTTCCTTACTTTCTTAATCTCTTAACCGAGCAAAATTGTTTTAATACCACGAAGGCTTCGATAAACATTATTACTAAGCTAATAAAGCTTCTAAAATCTTTGCATTAGTTTGTGCTCTACGAGTTCTGATAAGATATTTTTCAACATTTGCTCTTATTTCTTGAGCATTAGTATCAACAAACTTAACTTCAGAATCCAGCATTTTTATATATTCTTTTACTGTAATCATTCCGTAATTGCCGTTCTTCATTTTTCCCCATCCATTCTGTATAATGAAATTTTTAACTATCCCAATAAAGCATCTAATATTTCAGCATTTGTTGCAGCTTTTGTACTATTTCTCAATTGAGTTCTATACATATATGTTCTTAAAGCTTCCCGAATTAATTCTGATCTTGTGCGATTTTCAGAATCAGCTACTGAATCTATCTCATCTAAAAATTTTTCGGGCATTGAAATTAAAACTCTTGCCATTTTTTCTCCTTTAATTTTTCCTAAATTGTAATC
>CABUAQ010000044.1 GCA_902489575.1 uncultured bacterium | reverse complement strand
CCCCCCCCCCGATTTTCAAGCTATCGTTGTGTTTCATATACTTTCTCCTCCCATTATTAACCTGTACAGCTATTATACACCATAATAAAATTTATTGCAAAAAAAAAGCTTCAATTAAGAAGCTTCCTTGGAATTTTTTACAATTCCTCGTGTAAAAGATTAGTAGGTAGAAAGTAGAAGGTAGTAATGTATATATAAATTAGATTTATATATCGTTCTTATATACTAATAAAGTATTTTTTATATATGAATTTGCGCAAAACGGAACTGAAGTTTACAATATGTAACATATGACTTTAAATAAGCCTGGAAAGACTACACTTATTGAAAAAAAACATTTCTTAAACTATAATTATCATAGAAATGAGGATACAATGAAAATAGCTATTTATCCGGGAAGTTTTGACCCGATAACCAAAGGACATCTTGATATATTGAAAAACGCTGCAGGAATTTTTGACAAAGTGATTATTGCAGTAGCCCACAATAGTGAGAAAAAAGGTTTTCTAACCGTTGAACAACGGGTAAATCTAATAAAGGAAAGTCTTGATGGAATTGATAACGTTGAAGTTGATGCATTTGAAGGTTTAACAATTGAATATGCAAAAAAACATGGGGCTCAAATTCTTATAAGAGGATTAAGAGCCGTATCAGATTTTGAATATGAAATGCAGCTTTCTCAAACAAACAGCGCCCTTTGCGACGAAATAAAAACAGTATTTTTAACCACAAAACCAAAATACAATTTTATTTCCTCCAGCACAATAAAAGAAATTTTGAATAACGGAGGAGATATATCAAAATTTGTACCGGAGCCGGTTTATCAATACCTTACTAAAAGAGGCAACTAGTGGAATTTAAAACAAAAACTATTATAAAAGAACTTGAAAGAAAAATTGAAAACGGTTACAGCCTTAAAATATTTAAAGGTTATGTTGCCGTAAACAAAAGAGGTGTTGAAAAACTTATTGATGAACTTTACGCAACCCTGCCGGAAGATATCAAAAAAGCAAGAAACTATCTGCTATCAAGAAACTACAATTTCACCCAAACACCAAAAGAAAACGTATATAAACTCTTACAAAACCTTGAAGAAAATTTAGAAAAAAGCTTTTTATTTGCTCAAACAGTAATAATAAACATAAAAGATACAGAAAATCTGTTAATTAACATTCAGAACAACTTACCGGAAGAATTTACCAAAGCCGAAACTTTAAGTAAATCATAACCTCATGTTAACATATGTAATTATATTAAGATATATTATTTGACAATTAAAAATTGCTTATGTAATATATATAATATAAAATGTGAAAGGGATAAGGGATATAATATGCCGCAAAATGGAGTGTATGATTTACTAAAGTTATTGGAGATCGCCTTGGATGAAGGGTATTCCGTGTTAAAATACACTGTAGTAAACAAAAGAGAAATAGAAGAACTTATTGATAGAATATATTCGGCACTTCCTGTTGAAGTTCAAGAAGCAAGGCTTTTTTTAAAACGTAAAGAGGAATTGCAAAACGAAGCTCAACAGAAAGCAACAAAGATTATACAGGATGCTCAGGCAGAAGCTGACAGAAAACTTTCTGAATCAGATCAGATTAAAGCTATTGAACGAGAAGGAATCCGAATTAAAAATGAAGTTGTTGAAGATTGCGAAAAAATTAAACATATTGCGCTTCAAGATGCTGAAAATATAAGACTTCAGGCGACTGAAGAAGCTATAAAAATCCGTGAAGGTGCAGAATTATACGCTGAACAGGTTTTGACTAGTCTTGAAGGGAATTTAACACAACTTCAACAAGTCGTTAAGAACGGACAAGTTTATATGGAACAATTAAGAACTGATGCTGTCGGTAAGTACCAATCTCAAAACCAAGCAGTTCGCCGGTAAAGTATTCAAAAAAAATAATTTTAAAAAAGCACCTGAAATTTAGGTGCTTTTTTATTGTCAAAAATGTAGTATTTGTTAACAATTTATTTGCAATTTATTTTGTTTGATATAAAATAAGAGCATAAGCCGAAATAGATAGAATGTGTAATGTTCACATTCTATTTTAAATAGGAGACAAGTTAATAAAAATAAAGGAAATAAAACAATGGGTATCAAAGGAAAAAACGACAGAATGGTGGTTCTAGCTTGTGAAGAATGCAAAGAAAGAAACTACACAACAACAAAAAATAAAAAAAATAATAAAGAGAGAATGGAATTAAACAAATATTGTCCAAAATGTCAAAAACACACTGCTCATAAGGAAACAAAATAACAAAGCCGGTGTGGAATGGTCCCGACTTCAGCGGCAATAAGCCGATGCGGTGAGGGAAAACATAATGAAACCGCCGTCACGAACGAAACAAGAGCATAGTAAACAAAACAAACTATGATTGCACAGGCGGGAAAGGATACGGGGGTTCCCCCCGACAGGCGTCCTTAGTTCAGTTGGTAGAACGTCGGTCTCCAAAACCGGATGTCGAGGGTTCGAGTCCTTCAGGGCGCGGATTTAATTTTAAAATAAAGGATTAAAAAATGAATGAAACTGTAGATGCAATTAAATCATACTTTAAAGGAGTAAAAACCGAGTGGAGTAAGGTAAGCTGGCCGGAAAGAAGGCAGGTTATTTTTGAAACAATTTCGGTTATTGTGATTGTTTTTGTATTTACAGTGGCAATATATTTGATGGATCTTTTATTCAAAGGGTTACTTAGCCTGATTAAGTAAAACATCAAGCAAAATTATAAAAGGTGGCTTATGACTAAAAAAGAAAAAACAATGGAAGAAGAACTTAATGAAGATATTTTAGCGGAAAAAGCAGAAGCTCAAGCACAGGAAACAGCTAATGCAGAAGCAAAAGAAGCTAAGAAAAACCAGAAAAGATGGTACATCGTTCATACATATTCAGGTTACGAAAACAAAGTTAAAGTTAACCTTGAAAAACGTATTGAATACATGAATATGGGTGAAAAAATCTTTAGAATAGAAGTTCCTCAAAAAACTGTAACCCAAATGAAAGCCGGAAAAAAACAGGAAAAAGAAGAAAAAATCTTCCCTGGTTACGTATTGGTTGAGATGATTATGGACGAAGACAGCTGGTATGTAGTAAGACACACATCAGGAGTAACAAAATTCGTAGGCTCAGCTAAAAAACCAATTCCGGCAAGAGAAAGTGAAATTAAAAAGATTCTTCACAGGTCAAGCTCTCAAGTGGAAAAAGTTGAACTTGACGTTAAAGTTGGTGATAAAGTTAGAATTATTTCAGGTCCATTTGCGGACTTTGATGCAGATATCATCGAGGTTTACCCTGATAAGTCTAAACTTAGAGCAAATGTTTCTATCTTCGGCCGTGAAACTCCGGTTGAGTTGGAATACAAACAAATTAATAAACTATAGAATAAGTAAGTACAAACAGTGTGGAAGGATTTCTTCCCGAACGGGAAAAACCGCTTGAACCACAAAAGGAGAAAAAAATGGCAAAAAAAGTAGTAGGAAAAATCAAGCTTCAAATCGAAGCAGGAAAAGCTAATCCATCACCTCCAGTTGGTCCTGCATTAGGTCAACACGGTGTTAACATCATGGATTTTTGTAAACAGTTCAATGCAAAAACTCAAGATAAAGCCGGATACATCATTCCGGTTGTTATTGATGTTTATGAAGATAAAAGCTTCACATTCATCATCAAATCACCTCCGGCTCCTGTATTGATTAAAAAAGTATTAAATATCTCTAAAGGATCAGCAGCTCCAAATAAAGATAAAGTTGCGGAAATTACAAGAGCGCAATTAGAAGAAATTGCTAAAATTAAAATGGATGATTTAAACGCAACAACAATGGATGCAGCAGTAAAAATGATTGCCGGATCTTGCAGAGCAATGGGCGTAACAGTAAAAGAAGATTAATTAGATGGAAGGACGCAAGTCCGCTAACACCACGAAAGGAAATTAAAACAATGTCAAAATTAACTAAAAAACAAAAGAAAATGCAGGAAATGCTTGATGGTTTTGTGCAACCGTCTACGGCAGTTGATGCAATAAAAAAGTTACAAGAAATTTCAAAAGAAGTTTCTAAATTTAACGAAACAGTTGAATGCCACATGCGTTTAGGTATTGATGTTCGTCAAGCTGATCAACAAATCAGATCAACAGTAGTATTGCCGGCTGGTTTAGGTAAGGAAGTAAAAGTTTGCGTTATTGCTAAAGGTGCTAAAGCAACTGAAGCAACCGCAGCAGGTGCTGATTTTGCCGGAGCTGAAGAAATTATCGATAAAATTTCAGGCGGCTGGTTTGAATTTGATACATTAATTGCAACACCTGATTGTATGGGTATGTTAGGTAAATTAGGTAGAGTATTAGGTCCAAAAGGTTTGATGCCAAACCCGAAAACTGGAACTGTAACAATGGACGTAGCTAAAGCAGTTAAAGATGCTAAAGCAGGTAAAGTTGAATATAGAGCAGACAAACAAGGTATGATTCACTGCCCTATCGGAAAAATCCAATTCTCAGAAGAAGATTTAATTAAAAACTATGCCACATTAGCAGATGCTGTATTAAAAGCAAAACCTGCTTCGGCAAAAGGTACATTCGTTAAATCAGTATACCTTTCAACTACAATGGGACCTGGTATTAAATTAGATCCTAAAGTGTTTGCAGCTGAAGTTAAAGAGTTGGTTTAGTGACTCGAATATATTTAAAGGAAAAGACCTTAGAAAATCTAAGGTCTTTTCCTTTGCAAATTATATATCCCATGAATTCTTAAATAAATCATCTGAGTTAAATGAAAAAGGTTCATAATTAGGACTCAAAGGATCATACTTATTCATTGGATTTAAAAAATCATCATCAAATGAACTAAAAGCTGAAGAAGTCCTTGAAGGATATTTCTCAGCTTCAAATCCATCAAATTTCACAGTAGTTAATTTCTTATTACCGGAAATTTCAGAAGATACACCCTTATTCCAATCAAAAACATCAACTTTATCATAACGGCCTTTTTTAATTTTACCATTAAATGATTGTTTCCAACTAATCAAGTCACCATTATCATTATAAAGTTTGGTCCATTTAATTCCTTTGGATGTAGTTCCGATTTTAGCGGTGAAAGAGTTTAATCCAAAATGAAATGTTCTAGACACAGCTTTTCTTACAAATGGAGCTGCCTCGCGTATTATTGTTCTGCCAAATGTTAACATATTTTCTCCTTTCTATAATATTGTATTAACCTAATAATTTCAATAACTTAAAACCATTTTGCCCAATTTTCTGCTCAATTTTTTCAATATCTGAAATATCATCCCCCCTTGGATATAATACTCAGCATCTTTCAGATCGTGTTCAATAATTCTGGAATTTTTCTCATTTCCGAGCGGAAATGGTGCAAATTCCGGCTTATCTTTGAAACTTAGACGGTACTTTCCAAGTGTCGGAATTTAATAAACTTTTGCCATCCTTTATTTGCAGAACTAGCCTATCCCTTTGAGTACTTTGGAGTAACAGCGTTTAAACCAACCCTAAAAACTTTTCCTAAAACTGATGCCATAACATTTTCCCCCCTTTAATTTTTTAAATCCCGTACACCTATATAAAAATTTTTGGAGAAAATTAATTTACCACCCCGCCTCGCATCATATCATATCATATCATATAGCAGATTATAATTGAGTTTGAGACTATTTCAAATTCATATTTACATTTTGTTACAATTTATTTAATAAAACAAAAAACAGGATGAAAAACACTATAACTATTAAGTATTATTTTTCAAAAATTCTTTAGTAAGTCTTTCCTGTTTGCTTGGAATAAATATTGCAGTTAATAAACCCGCAAACAGACCCAAAATAGCACCGCCAACCCCGCCGGTTTTAGATTTAGCTATACCTGCAAGATACCCTATTCCACAGCCTAGCGCAGTAAGCCCAAGACAAGCAACTTCATCTTGCATTGGAGCTTTTTTCATTTTTCTAACATATTCATCAATTTTTTCCGGTGTTGAAACAAGTGTGTATCCATAACCGTTCCACTTGTGCTGAATAGTAATAGTTTGTTGATTTTCTCTAACCGGTCCTACAATAAAATTATAATCTGCCATATATACTTACCTACTAAAGTTTTATATAAACATATTTATCAAAATTTATAATATACCAAGAGATTTTTTTGTAAGTTTACCATCTGTTTTCGGCAATACCTTAGTAAAATAGTTCTCGATATATTCATTTACTTTTGCTTCAGTTTGAGCATCATGATCTTTTAAACCATTAAATGTCTTAACCGTTGCTGAGCCATGTTCGGTAACTACAGCACGCTCATATTTAAAATCACGTGGTTTCACTCTATCAATAAGAATTCTATCAATATACTTGTCATTTTGAACTTCCATAAGTATCAAATTTCTATATCCCTGATAAACAGGTTTTACCGTAACAACATTATCTTTGCTGTCAACAATTCTAAAAAACGGGGAATCCATAAAGGATTTACCTTTTTTAATATCACTCCAAGCAGAATCTATATGTGAACTCATTCGTTTTATAAGATTCATCGCCTTGGGAGATAACGAAGTTTCAAATCCATTTACAATATTAAATGCCCCAAATGACTGTTGACTACAAGCATAATTAGTATAAACTGACAAGCTGTTTGATAAATTAATTTGCATAATTAAACCTCCGTACACAGTATAAAACCCGTAAATTTAAATTTTGCCAGTAGAAAGATGCGCGAGTTTTCAAAACATAAAAACTCGCGCATCTTAAAATAAATCACAAATTCAATTAAATCTTGTGCATATTATCGACAATTTCTTTTTTTTGAACCCATATTTCCATACCCATTTTATCACCGAGGTTTGTAAAAGCTTCCTTAATTTGTTTAAATGAGTACTTAGAAGTTTCAATATTACACAACATAAACATTACAAAATGTCCCTGCATCAATGTTTGCTTAATATCCTCAATATTCACATCATACTTCGCCATCATCGCAGTAACTTCTGCAACAATACCAATTTTATCTACACCTGAAACCGTAACGATAATTTTACTATCAGACATTATTTTGCTACCTCCACAGTTTCTTCAGTATTAACAGATTTTGATTGTTTATTTTCTTTAAACCAATTTCTGTTTACTAATTTTCCAACTCCATGAGCCTGACAGTACACTCTCAAATCCTTTTTAATTTCCGGAGCAAGAATATATAGAACAATGATATTTGGTACACACATTGCAATCATCATCGCATCAGTAATATCAATAATTGATTTAACATTCATCGCAGAACCAATAACAATAAACAAACAATACAACAAGTTAAAAGTTAAAACACGTTTCTTACCTTCACCGAGAAGAAAAGTCCAAGCTTTTTGACCGTAATAAGCCCAGGAAATTAATGTTGAAATTGCAAACATAACAGCTATTATAGACAAGATTATCGGGAAAAATGATATTACTGACTGAAAAGCGTTAGAAGCCATTTCAATACCTGAAATACCACTTGCTGACTTGTAAGCTCCGGTAATAACAATTGCAAACGAAGTGAATAAGCACAATACACCTGTTAAGAAAGTTTCAAGTAAAGCTACAAACCCCTGAGAAACAGGCTCCTTTGTTTGAGATGTAGCATAAACAATAGCAGCAGCACCAGTACCTGCTTCATTAGATTGAACTGAACGTCTTAACCCGATAATGATTGTACCAAAAACCCCACCCGCAACAGCAGTTGGATGAAAAGCTTCAGTAACAATTGTCGCAATAGCATGAGGAATACCTTTAATATTTGCACAAATAACAATCAAACCTGAAATAATATATAACAAGCACATTGTAGGAGTTAAAATTGTTGTAACTTTAGCAATACTTTTGATACCTCCGACAACAACCATTCCTATTAGAACAGCAACTATCAATCCAACAACCCACGCATATCCGTGAAGAAAACTATTTGTACCACCTGTTATGAAAACAATTTGATGGGCAGTCTGGTTAATTTGAATCATATTACCGCCTGTAATACCGCCACCGATACAAAGGATAGCAAAAATTACAGATAAAGGCTGTCCTAACCAGCGCATATTTTTTCTTGTCAAACCATGAGCAATATAGTGCATGGGACCACCTGAAACAGATCCGTCTAAATTAAATCGTCTATACTTAACAGCCAAAGTAGCTTCAACAAATTTTATTGACATCCCTAAAAGTGCACCTACAAAAATCCAAAACGCAGCTCCAGGTCCGCCTATAGAAATAGAAATAGCTACCCCTGCAATGCTGCCAATACCAATAGTTCCGGATAATGCAGTTGCTAAAGCCTGAAATGAAGAAACTTCACCGCTTCCACCGGTGTTTTCTGATTTATCAGCAGGTTTTGTAATAATGTCAATTGCATGTTTAAATCCCCATATTGCAACACCTTTTAAGTAAACCGTAAAGAATATACCCGCAATTAAAATCCAGAAAATAATTATTGGAACCTTTGAACCAAAAACGGATATAGGGAAAAAAATCAAATCAGCAACCGCATCAGACACAGGAGCAATATGCTTATCCATAAAAGCATCCACATTCATTGCACTTGCCATTTGCATGCTGCTTAATAGTAACATAAACAAAGTCATAATTTTCTTCATATTTTATCTATCCTTTCAGCTGTTTCAAAAGGTTTAGTCCCACCCTAGGGTAAATCCAACCAAATAACTGCTAATAGTATAGCAAAAACATGACAAATTTCTTATAAATCGTTACAAATGCTTAAAATAAACTTTGTCAAACACACATTATACACTTGTTAATATAAAGATTAAATGATACAATATACCATGATAAGGGTTAGAATATAGTGATAATAAATCAGTCGAAAAAGTTATCTATAGTATTTTACTGGCATATGCACCAACCGGTTTACAAACTAAGTGTATCCGGAGATTATATAATGCCGTGGGTAAGATTACACGCTGTCAAAGATTACCTTGATATGGCTCTTTGGGCTAAAAAATTTGATAAACTTAAATTGAATTTTAACTATGTTCCTGTTCTATTGGATTCAATAATTAATTACGGAGAAAAAGGAGCTCATGATATTCACTCAAGACTCACCATAACTCCGGCTGAAAAATTAACAAATGAAGATAAAGTATTTATTTTAAATAATTTTCTGGATGCGAATTATCAAACAATGATTCTTCCAAATCCCGAGTACCATAGACTTTACCAGAAAATTCAATCGTCAGGAACACATGATATTTCAATTCTTACCGATCAGGAATATGCAGATTTAACAGCATTATTCAATCTTGTTTGGATCGATCCGTCATTAAGGAATTCTAATACTGAACTAAAAAAATTATTTAAAAAAGGGAAAAACTATACTGTAGAAGATAGAATTCAAATAATTGAACTGCAAAGAGAAATTATAAGAAAAATCATCCCGACATTAAAAAAACTTATAGAAAAAAATAAAATTGAGATTACAACAAGTCCATATTATCATCCGATTTTGCCAATATTGCTCGACTATAAGAATATTAAAAAGACACCAATTCCAGATGAAGAATTATCCAATCTAAAAACCGAACTTGATGCAAAAATGCAAACTAAAATGGCACTTGACCGTGTTGAAGAAATTTTTGGAGTAAGACCAAAAGGTATTTGGCCTTCAGAACACTGCGTAAGCGGTAAAACACTTGAAATGTTCAGCCAACTTGGAGTTGAATGGTCCATTTCTGATGAAGGCATTTTGGCAAGTTCCATAAATTTTGAGTTTGAACATGATTTTAAAGGTTACCATAAAGAACCATACCACCTGTTAAAAACTTATCAATACAAAACAAAAAATTCAGACATAAAAATGATTTTCAGGGATTCAACAATTCCGAATTTGATAAGCTTTGAATATCAAAACCACAACCCAATTGCAACTGCAAATGATTTATATGACAGAATAAAAGTTATGCAAAGCCAGATTTTGTCTTCTCCTGATAATGAACATCTCTTGACTATTGCGTTAGATGGAGAAAATTGCTGGGAAAATTATCTGGAAGATGGTACTTCTTTTTTAAAAACACTGTATACACTTATAACAGAAGATGAAACACTTGAAACTGTTCTGATAAGTGATTATTTAAAAAATTCAAAAGAAAATAAAATTTTAAATAAGATTTCATCCGGATCTTGGATTAACAGAAACTTTAAATTATGGGTAGATGAGCCCGTAAAAGATTTGGCATGGGTATACCTAAGACGTGTAAGACAAGATTTTTCAGAATTTGTAAAACGCGAACCGTTAAACCCAAATATAGAACTTGCAAGACGCGAACTTTTTATCTGTGAAGGCAGTGACTGGTTCTGGTGGTATGGAGAACCGAATGATTCGGGAAGAGATAATATTTTTGATTTTCTATTTAGAACTCATTTAAAAAATATTTACAGATATCTGGATCTGGATACACCTAGATATCTTGATGAACCAATTTCAAATATCGTAACATCAAAACCGTCTAAATACCCAAAAACATTAATAACCCCGCTTATTGACGGGAAAAATGTGACAAGCGAATATGATATTTGGAATAACGCCGGATATATTGAAATCCCGGATGGTCCTGTTTTGAGAGAATCTAAATTATTTGATAAAATAAGATTTGGTCATGATGAGGATAATTTTTATCTAAAATTCCACCTAAACAAATATATAAAAGAAAATCCGGGTCTTACTCAAAAAACTTACCAGATGTATATTTATTTGAGAAAATCCAGCCATAAGCACGCACTGTCTCCCGTGAGATTAATAAACAAAACTCAAAATATTTCCCCAATTTCGATGGAAAAATTCCACAATGAAATCCAAATTGCTATTAGAAATGACAAGCTTCAGCTTCTTAGAATAATAAAAGCAATTCCGGGAGATTTGTGGATTTTGGAACAGGCAAAACCAATTGAAACAGCTTATGATGAAGTTTTAGACGTAAAAATTCCATTTGATGTTCTTGATATTAAACGCGGTGAAACTTTAGAATTTTTATTTGTAAATGCCAACTACGGTATAAAAGATTTTTATATACCTAATGAAATGGTACTATCTGTCACACGGCCGTCTCTGGTTTGGGCAAACAAACATTAAGATTGAAATAACAAATCTTTTGATAATGCTCCGATAGCAAGCACCTGAAGAGTTACAAGTAATATTCCCATTTCCAAATCCCCTTTTAATTACATGAGAATAAACGTACTTTCGATACCAAAATTGCTATATTGTAAAGATTTGTGTTGATAACACGAATATTTAAATTATAAACACTGCCGGTTGTAAAGCTCCAATGTGACAGCACCTTATACGATGCCCGAATTCTTTAAGTTAACTTATGATTAGCAACATTTGCCCCTTTACATATCAAGAGCCACATCAAGTGTCGGAGCCTTTGCAACAATCGCACTCGATGAAATTATATCTACACCGCATTCTGCAATTTGACGAACTCTTTCAAGACTAACATTTCCGCTGGCTTCAACAATCGCTTTATGATCAATCAACTTAACAGCTTCACTCATTTGTTCATGAGTCATATTATCAAGCATAATAATATCTACACCCAGCGGTAATGCTTCCTTAATCTGCTCAATTGTATCACATTCAAGTTCAATTTTATGAGCATGAGAAAGATTTGCTTTAACCAATTTAACTGCATTAGTAACAGAGCCTGCAACCTGTATATGGTTATCTTTAATCATCGCACAATCAGAAAGATTAAACCTGTGAAGGGCTCCGCCGCCAACTTTTACAGAATATTTTTCAAAAGCTCTGAAATTTGGAGTAGTTTTTCTTGTATCAACAATCTTACAAGGTAAATCACCTATCGCCTGCTGGTATTTATGGGTTTCAGTCGCTATTCCGCTCATTCTTTGAACGTAATTAAGAGAAACTCTTTCTCCTAAAAGAAGATACTTTCCTGGGCCTTTAAGCTGAGCAAGCACATCACCTTTTTTAATTTTATCACCATCTTTGAACAAAAGATTTACTTCAACCTTGTCTGATAAAACTTTAAATACTGTTTTAAAAACCTCCAAACCGCAAATTATACCTTCACAGCGAGATACTAATGATGCGGTAAAAATTTTATCTTCTCCAACAATACTTTCAGTTGTAACATCACCAAAACCTATATCTTCCATCAAAGCTGATTTAACATGATCTTCTACATAAAAATTACTTAACAAAACTTATTTCTCCTTTATCCTTAGTTATTAAACTATGTTCACATATATCATTTGTTTTCAAATAATCTATTCTATAATGAGCTCCTCTGGATTCTTTTCTGTGAAGTGCACATTTTACAATAATATCAGAAGTAATTAACATATTCTTTAATTCATACTCTTGTTTTGAAAGACATTTAAAATCCCGCCCAAATTCTTCATTCAAACATTTAATTTTACCATGAGCATCCTCTAAAGTTTGGGCACTTCTAAAAATACCGGCTCCTGCCCACATAACATCTTGCAATTTATGTTTTAACACAAGTGCATCAACCGGTTCCATCGCTTTATCATCTGCATATTCTGAAATTATATCTTTGAATTCATCAACAGGGATAAAATCTTTTGAAATAATAATATTTTTACCTGCTTCATAAGCACAAACAACGCATTCTAACAGAGAATTGCTCGCAAGTCTGTTTGCACCGTGAAGTCCTGTTGAAGAGACTTCCCCAATCGCATACAGACCTTTTATTGAAGTTTCACCCTTTAAATTCGTCTTAACACCACCCATAAAATAATGTGCCGCAGGTGCAACAGGAATAAAATCTGAAGATATATCAATTCCATATTTTTTACAAACACTTGCAATTGTCGGAAAGCGTTTTAACAATTTTTCTTCACCAATAACAGCTGCATTAAGGTAAACATTAGGTTCCCCGTTATTATTCATTTCACAATATATAGCCCGTGCAACAACATCTCTTGGGGCTAATTCACGTTTTTCATCATACTTTGCCATAAATTCCATACCGAATTCATCACAAAGTTTTGCACCTTCACCGCGGACGGCTTCACTTATCAAAAATCTATTTCCTTCGGATTCAACAGCAAGTGCTGTCGGATGGAATTGAACAAACTCCATATCCTGCAATAAGGCTCCGGCACGATAAGCCAACGCAAAACCATCACCTGTAGCACCAACCGGATTGGTAGTATAACGGTATAACTGTCCCAAGCCTCCTGTTGCAAGAATTACAGTATTTGAACTTACAACTTCATAATTTTTTGTATCATCATTATATAAAATTACACCGCCGCAAACACTGTCTTTCACAAGCAATTCCACAGCAAGAGTGTTTTCATAAACGTCAATATTTTTATTCTCTTGAACAGCCTTACAAAGAGCAATTTCCATCTCTCTGCCTGTGGCATCACCGCCTGAGTGCAAAATTCTGCGAACACTATGGGCGGCTTCTTTTGTAAGCATAAAATTACCATTTTCATCCGTATCAAATTCAACACCAAAATTTAACAAATCACGAACTACCTTATCAGAATTTTCACTAATAAATTTTATGGTATCTAATTCTGACAAACCGGCACCAGCTTTTATAGTATCAGTAACGTGAGATTGAACGGAATCTTTTTCATTATCTTTTAAAACAGCAACCATACCACCCTGAGCATAATAAGAATTACTTTCACCCAATTTAGATTTTGTAACCAACAAAATACCATCTGGCAAATCCATTTGTTGTTGTATTTTCAATGCTGAATACAACCCTGCAATACCGCTGCCGATAATTACTGCTGAATATTTGGAGTTTTTCATATCACAATCCCTCGTTTATTTTAATAATGGTACAACAAACAGATTGTTTTAGCTACATTTGAAAAAACAAGATACAATAAAATTTTATACAATTAAGCAAAAAATTTAAAAACTAGTATTTGGATTATCTATATCAATATTTAATACCTCACCACCATTTCCAAAAAGCCTGCTTGTATTTGGACAATCACCTGACGGACACCAACGCTGTTTTTTCTTAATATCCTTCCATGGTAAAATGACATCTACATCTGCAGTATAATTATGCCTTGTTCTGCTGTTACTAAAATACACAACATATCTGTCACGCCCTAATTTATTTGGCCTTGAAAATCCGTTCACATCAACAATTATAGGCCATTCACGTCCTGAATAAAGATAATACGCAATTCCTGAAGCATCAATAAAAGCCATATTCTTTTTATTACCAGAACCACCCGCCTCAGCATCTTTTCCTATAGCAAAACACTCATCTGCATTATGATCAAAACAAGTAGTTGCACCAACAAAATATTGAGATAAAATTACAAAATTTTTCGCAACCGGTCCTTCTTTATAATAGTCAAAATCTTTATCTGATACATTTGAGTTAAATCCACCACCTGTTTTGGTATCAACGACATAACCATCATCAAGCATACGTTTCAAAGCCTGATTCATTGTTGAATAAGCCTTTCTATACTTAACTTGATATTCTTTGTTTTCTATTGGAGCCATTAAAACAGGTAAAGTTATAGCAGCAACAACACCAATAATACCTAAAGTAATTAAAACTTCTGCAAGAGTAAATGCCACCAATTTTTGCCATCTATTATAAA
>CABUAQ010000043.1 GCA_902489575.1 uncultured bacterium | reverse complement strand
GAATTTAAAATAATGAAATATTATAAACAAAACATTCTGGATTATAAGCCTAATATAATGATATTTTGCATTACCCCCGCAAACCTAAATAAACTAAAAGACATTTTCGAGGAGGACAAGTAATGCTATTCAGTACTATGACTTTTGTATTTATGTTCTTACCAATAGTTCTGGCATTATATTTGATTACAAAAAAAGAACTTCATAACGTGATATTACTTATTGCAAGTATTGTATTCTATGCCTGGGGTGAACCAAAATATTTGGCTATAATGCTCTTAACAATTTTAATAAATTGGCTTGGTGCAATAGGTGTTAATAAATATAAAAATCACAAAAAATTAATATTGATATTAACAATTATATCAAATTTGGGATTCTTAATATACTTTAAATACTTCAACTTTTTAATAGGAAACTGGAACAGCATTATTCATTCTCATATCAGCCCATTAAATATAGTTATGCCTATTGGAATATCTTTTTATACCTTTCAAGCCTTGTCTTATGTTGTGGATGTATACAGAGGCGACTGCAAAGTTCAAAAAGATATTTATAAATTAGCATTGTATATTTGCTTATTTCCACAATTAATAGCCGGACCAATTGTTAAATATCATGATGTTGCAGAACAAATAGATTCACGAGAAGTTAATTTTGAAAAAGTAAATCTGGGAGTCAAAAAATTTATAATAGGATTATCTAAAAAAATGTTAATTGCAAATACAATGGGAGCAATTGCAGATAAAATATTTACACAAAACCCAGATACCTTTTCGCCTTTAATTGCCTGGATTGGCTCAATAGCATACACTTTTCAATTATATTTTGATTTTAGCGGATACTCAGATATGGCGATTGGACTTGGGTTAATATTTGGTTTTAAATTCCTTGAAAACTTTAACTATCCGTACATTTCAAAATCAATTACAGAATTTTGGAGAAGATGGCACATATCTCTGTCAACTTGGTTTAAAGAATATGTTTATATACCATTAGGAGGAAATCGTAATGGCAAGCTTAAAACTTTAAGAAACTTAGGAATTGTATTCTTGTTAACCGGTGTTTGGCATGGTGCAGCGTGGAATTTTGTCGTATGGGGTATCTGGCATGGATTATTCATAATTTTCGAAAAAATAATAAATATAAAAGAGTTTGAGGAAAAACATCACCAAATATGGATAAGATGTGTACAACACATCTATTGTATACTTGCGTTTTTAATAGGTTGGGTATTATTCAGGGCTGAAACTTTGACTTATGCTTTGATATACATAAAAAATATGTTTGGGTTTATAAGAATTAACAATGCAGGGTACAGTATAGACCATTATATAGATAGTTTTGAAATAATAATTTTTATATGTGCAATCTTATGCTCGGTCCCGCTATTTAGAAAAATGCTTGAGGTGAAAAACAAAATTGGCAGAGTATTTATTAACATATGGCTTTTAATACTATTCATATTATCAGCAGCAACAATTGCATCGTATACATACAACCCGTTCATTTATTTTAGATTTTAGAACATAAATATTAAACAGTTGTTTGACTTGATGTATTGTTTATATTATATTTACGAAGAGAGATTTTACACTGTTAAATGAGGATTAGGGAAAGTGGATTTTATTTCATTAACTATAAAATTTTTAAGCTTATTAGCCAGTTTTGTCGGCAGTTACGGTTTAGCAATTATTCTTTTAACAATTATTGTTAGGGGTGCTATGTGGCACTTGAATGTTCAACAGCAGCGCTCAATGAAAATGATGCAAACCCTGCAGCCAAAATTAAAAGCTATTCAGGATAGATATCAGAGCAACCCGCAAGTAATGCAGCAAAAGATGATGGAATTTTATAAAGAACATAAATTTAATCCTATGGGTGGATGTTTACCTTTATTAATCCAAATGCCTATTTTTATCTTGTTGTATTCTGCATTGATAAGCCCGCAGTTTATTCAAGTCGCAGGAAATCAAAACTTTCTGTTTATTAAAAGTTTAGCAACAACAATGCGTGCAACTGCAGGTATTTCTGATGACGGAAAACTGGGTGCTGCAAGCGGCGATAAATTTATACTTGGTAATACAGCTACAGTATACCTGCCTGGAGAAACCATCAAAAACGTAAAGGTTTCTGATCCGGCACAAGCTGTTGAAATTCAAGGTGACCTTGAACCCGGTAAAGATGTTGATTTATCTGTAAGTCTTGATCATATTAAGTTGAAATTCAGTCAACAAGATAAAATAGAAAAAGCTGATTTGACTGTCACAAACTCAAATATCAGAGAAAACGAAACTATTACATTCAACAGAGATGGCGGAGTTCTTAAGGCCACAATTCCAACTGTACCTGTTAATAAAACACTTCACTGGGATGTTATATTGTTAATCGTATTATTCGCTGTAACAATGATAATTTCTCAAAAAGTTATGATGGCTATGAATAAAACTGAATCAACTGATCCAACTCAACAAGCCTTACAAAAATCAATGGGTACGTTTATGCCGTTAATGATTATTGCAACATTTGTAGTAATTCCAATTCCGGCAGGTGTTCTGCTGTACCTGATAACAAGCAACATCATCCAAATTCTGCAAACGATTGTTATTGATAAACAAATTACAGCAGAACAAGAAAAGAAAAAAGAAGCTGTTAAAGATGATGAATTAAAAAATGCTAAAAAAGTTAACGAAAAGTAATTAAATAAGCACGAGAAACAGCTCCAATTATATGATTGGAGTTGTTTTATATATAAAGGACAATCATGAATATTTCAGAATTTGATTATATATTACCGGAAGAATTAATAGCACAAATGCCTGCTGATAAACGGGAAAACTCAAAAATGCTCGTTTTAGATAAAAGCAACAAAACTATTGAACATAAACACTTTTTTGACATAGTTGATTATATTGATGGTAACTCAATCTTAGTTTTAAACAATACAAAGGTTATTCCTGCAAGACTGTACGGACACAAAGACACCGGAGCCAAAATAGAAGTCCTTCTGCTTGAATCTAAAAAAGGTAACAACTGGTCCTGCCTTATTAAACCATCAAAAAGAATAAAACCGGATAATATTATTACAATAAGCGAAGAATTAAAAGTTCGCCCTATAGAAAGATTGGAAGATGACGGAGAATGGCTTGTTGAATTAATACATAGCGGAGATTTATTTGATATCTTACACAGAGTAGGAAATATACCACTGCCTCCTTATATTGAACGAAAATTACAATCAGAAGAACTAAAACAATTTGATAGGGGACGATACCAAACAGTTTATGCCAAAGATGAAGGCTCTGTTGCAGCTCCAACAGCAGGCTTACATTTTACGCAAGAAATCCTTGATAAATTAAAATCTAAAGGAGTAGAAATTGTTTATGTCACTCTAAATGTCGGCTTAGGAACATTTAGGCCGGTAAAATGTGAAAATATATTAGATCACAAAATGCATTCCGAAACATTTGAAATAACTCAAGATGCTGCCGATAAAATCAACAAGGCAAAATCTGAAGGTAAAAAAATTATAGCTGTAGGAACTACAACCGTTAGAACATTGGAAACTGCATACAAAAAATACGGGTGTATAAAAGCTTGTAATGATCATTCCGAATTATTTATATATCCGCCTTACGAATTTAAAGTTATTGATAATTTAATAACAAATTTTCACTTACCAAAATCGACATTACTAATGCTTGTTAGTGCTATTGCAGGAAAAGAATTTATATTTAGAGCCTATAAAGAAGCAATAAACAACAAATACAGATTTTTCAGCTATGGCGATTGCATGTTTATAAAATAAAATCAAAGAATATTGACTATCCCGGCAAAATCCTTAAACCATATGGAGGATACATTAATTTTTAAACTTGAGTAGAATAATAATGTAATGGGAGGTAGTAAAATAGCATGTTCTCCGAAATGATACAAGGGTTATTGAATTCAGGTGGAAAGAGTGCTGCAATGCAAAGAGCGGCACAATTAAATAATTATGCAAAGAATGCTCAACGTCAAATCAATCCGCAGCAGAGCATAGCAAACTCGCTTGATACTATATATCCTCCTAGTGCAAGTAATGTTCAATCTTTTGAAAAAGTATTATCATCAACTACAGCATCAAATTTTGGCTCATTATTATTAAATCCAAAATCTCTTAATGTAAGTGGGAATGTCTATGATGGAGATATTGATACAAGCAGTATTCAAAATGCTACACTCAGACGTGCAATTCAAGAAGTTAACGATGCCACAAGAGTTTGGGATAAAACTGATAATTCTTCAATTACTAATAAAGCTCAGATTATGGGGATGATAAATAAAATCTCCCAAATCCATGGAGTGGATGAAAAATTAGTTCAAGCGGTAATAAAACAGGAATCAGGGTTTAATCCCAATGCAACATCAAGAACAGGAGCAATGGGATTAATGCAGTTGATGCCGTCAACTGCAAAATCACTGGGGGTAAATGATCCGTATAATGCAACTCAAAATGTGGACGGCGGTGTCCGCTATCTAAAATCAATGCTTAATAAGTATAATGGTAATATCATTTTGGCACTTGCAGCTTATAATGCAGGTCCGGGTGCAGTTGACAAATATGACGGAGTTCCACCGTATAAAGAAACTCAAAATTATGTCAAAAATATCCTGGCAAATTACCTGTAATAACGCTATTTGTATGTTTTTAAAATATATCTCACCGCGGCACTACCTGCTTCTACAACACCAATAACACCCAAACTAATCAAGACTTCTGCCAAAGTAAATACCCCAAAATTTTTTCTTAATTTTAAATTATAAAATTTTACAAAAGTGTTATTATATAAGGGCTTTAAATAGTTACCCCTCCCCGAAATTCAAGCTATTAGCGTCTTTTTCTATAATTAGCCCTTCCAATATTAATTACAATTTCGCCAAAACTTGTTGTAACCTATCGAGTTTTTTATTATCCGTACCTAATCCACATAGAATAAGTGTCGATTTTTCATTAGTACGTTCATCCTCAATATTAAAATCTTCATAGAGCATTTCAGACAATTCATATCCTGAAACACCTGGAACCCTGAATAGAACCTTTGTCGGATCATCACCAAAGAATTCACAGCCTCTACATTTTTCTCTAATTTTATCAAGACGGGTTATAAGATTGTCTATATCTTTCCGTCCTTCTCTTGAATCCAAATAATTGATATTTGCCTCAATAGAAGCCAGTAAAGGATAAGATGGTGATGTTGTCATAAACATATTTAAAGCAGGTTTTACATCAATTTCGCAATTACAATGCAAAAGTGCAGTCGGATTTAGCCCCCCTGCTGTTTTATGCAAAGATTGAACAGTAAAATCAGCAACATTAACAGCTGACAACGGAAGTAAATCTGAAAACGGGTACAATGCTCCATGTGCTTCATCAACAATCAAAAATGCCTCATGACGTTCACAAATACTTTTAATTTCTTCAATATCAGAAATAATTCCCTCATACGACGGAGATGTGATGATAACAGTGCGAATATTATATCTGCTTAAATAATATTCAATAACTTCCGGTTTAGCTTCAAGCGCAACGCCAAAGTCAGGATCTATTTCAAGATCATAAGTTAAAGCTCTTGCACCCGCTAATCTCACCGCATTAAAGTGGCAAGGATGCGAATTAGAAGCAATTAATACTTTATCTCCAACCTGAGTACAAGCAAGAACAGCCGCAATTATACCACTGGTAGAACCATTAGTTAAGAATGTTGTAGAATATGTGTGATAAACTGCCCTTGCCCGGAGTTGAGCACGCTCCAATGCTTCTTGGGGATTCATACAGTCTGTTTCTGATATATCGCGTTTATACAACTCTCTTAACGGTTCATATATAGCTAATCTTTGCCCGTGAGAAGGTGTTGTAAACATTAATTTATCAGGTTTTTCATTTAATAATCTGACTAAACTCATACCAATCCTATTTATTCTTAATCTCGACACTGCGTTTTGCACAATATTGGGTAAGTACCATCTTATCATGGTTTGAGGCATACACAAATTGACCGGATACAGTATAACCGCCATCGGAACACTTTTCTATTCTTATCGGCAGGAATTTACAAGGCAATTCAATAATATCAGACAAAGGAAGCACTACATCATATGAACCTTCAATATTCAAATTATCAACAGTTTTAAACTTCATCCCACCTGCAGAAATATCAAGGGTTGATATTTTGTATGAATTTCCACCGCAGCCGAGCTCAAGTTCATTTATATATTTAATACGTGTATATTGACGTCTTTGTAAAAATTTATGTTTAGCCGGACTTGCAATAATAAGAGTCTTTCCGTTGATTTCTTTTGCATATGAATCAAAATACAGTTTACCATGACTTGTTTGAGTATAAAATTCACAGTATGTATTTTCCAAAATTCCATCAGGTTCATAATCCAGTTCTAATGTAAAATCACCGGCTCTAACAGCTGATACCCTACCCCGGTTTGCAAACTTAAAATTCTGCGGGATAAGCAATATTTCCTGATTTTCAACAACTAATTCTCTCATCTTTGTCCTCTTAACATTTACTAATATAATGTGATTATACACTAATATAAAAAATATGGCATTATGTTAAGAACGTAAAGGAAAAGCCTCCCTTAAAACAAAGAGAGGCAAGCTGAGCAATCAGAAGAGTTGAGGATTTACATTATCATGATAAAGACATTTTAATAGAGTTTCATTAGCTAAAGCGGTTATGAATATTAAAAAAACCTAGTCTTAAAGTAGTGATTATTTGATTTTGTAAAAAAAATATGTTAATCTTGTGCTGAAATAAGGAGTGTTATATGAGAAAAATTTTATTATTACTTGGAATTATCGGCTTAGCTGCGATTAGCTCAAAGGTTTACGCATCTTCCTATGATTATATAGGAGCACCAAATGCAGGGAATCGTAATTTTGCCCCGCTTATGAAACAACAATTTGAAAAAGAAGAGACTATGGACTTTATTAAAGATCCCGAAGAATATAAAATAAAGAGAGAGAAAAAAGATGCATATCTTGATTACAAAGAAGGCAAAACAAACGAAATTCCGGAATTTCTAAAACCAAAAATTGACATACAAACTACAAGAGAAAAACCTGCTAATAGTATGCAATTCACAAAAGATGAAAACGGACAAATAAAAATTCAAAGTATTAAATAAAAGAAACGGCGATTAATTTAACTAATCGCCATTTCTTTTACTCAATAATTTTACCCTCAAATAAGTCCAATACCATGTTAACTCCATCTGAATGGTAAGCCGATTCGTTTTTTTCCTTCAGGACTTGAGCTAATGTATCCTCTGAACCTTCCAAAACAGTATTATCATCCTGACTTTCGTGCTCATCAAGGATTTCAACAGGCTCACCAGTTGTTTGCGACAAAAGTTCAGGTTCAAATTTTACATTTTCTTCCAAACGTTGTTTTTGGACAGCCGGTGCAGCTATTACAGGCATTGCAGTTGTAGCTGTTTTTGAGACAGGAGCAGGTTTTTCATCATCGGAAGTATCACCTTGCTCTTTTCGAATTGCATCGTCTCCGGCCTCGGGAGCTCTGACTACAACCCTTGAAACAGGAGCTCCAAAGGCAGCTTTTGCTGCTTCTACAATAAAATTATGCTTTGCACCATCTTGCCCGAATTGTTTTAGCCAATTTGGGTTTTTTATAGAAATAATAACTTCATCTGCCGTAATTTTAACAGGAAGGGCCTGCTGTTTTAATATAGCACGGGAAGGAAAACTCGAAACATTTTCTAAAAGTTTTGCCCAACCCGCTTTCAGCCCATTGACAGGAACAGTCTTTGAAACAGGTACTTGATCCGTTAATACTTCCTCTTCCGTAAACACCGTTTGCGATTGAACAGGTAAAGCAGCCCCCTGTTGAGGTTTAACAGTTTCAGTTTTTGCATTGTCAACTTTTTTGACAGGTGAACCCACCGGCTTAATTAGATCAGATTTTTTCACCGGTGACGGAGGCGTATTATATGGAGAAGTATTAATTACTTTTGGAACTTCACCCGATTCAAGATGCAAAATCCTTTTCTGTAGTTCTTCCAGTTTTGTATTTTCTACAAGATTTGACATATCCAAAATTGCAACATCTAACCATAACTTAGGATTTGATGTCAATTTTAATTCTTTTATATATAAAGCACATTTATCAATCAAAGATATAAGCTGGTGACATTCGATAGAATTTAATTTGACTGACAATATTTTTGACTGTTCTTCGTTTAACTGAACAACCGCATTATTTACAGAACCGCTAACGGACTTCAGAATTAAAGCATTGCGTAAATATTCAAGGAAATTAGATAAAATTTGTGCAGGTTCATTACCCTGGTTATATATAGAGTTTAAAACCTCAAGGGATTTATTTTGATCCGATTCTGACACTGCAGAAAACAAAGATGTTAAAACATCAAATGATAATCTTCCAAGAAGAATATTTATATCATCAACCCCAATTACACTATCAGACGAATTTAAGACACTCAACTGATCCAATAAAGCAATACTGTCACGCATTCCCCCTGCAGAATTCTGTGCAATATAAGAAAGTGCATCATCAGTTATATTAATTTTTTCACAATCTGCTATATATCTAAGATGATTAGTTATGTCATCAGTTGTAATACGTTTAAAATCAAACCTTTGACAGCGGCTTTTTATAGTATCCAGCACTTTATGAACTTCTGTTGTTGCAAGAATAAAAATAACATTTTTCGGTGGTTCTTCAAGAGTTTTTAAAAGAGCATTAAATGCCTGATTTGTCAGCATATGAACTTCGTCAATTATATAAATTTTATAACGGCTTTGAACAGGTGCCAGCGCTACTTTCTGAATAATATCATCCGCATCATTAACTGAACGATTACTGGCAGCATCTATTTCAATAACGTCAATAGGAATTGAATTAGTAATATTCCTGCAATTTTCACACTCGTTACAAGGTGTTATTGTCGGGCCCTTTTCACAATTTAAAGACTTTGCAAAAATTCTTGCAGTAGAAGTCTTTCCGGTTCCTCTTGGACCTGTAAAGAGATAAGCATGTGAAATTCTATCCATTCGAATAGCATTTTCCAAAGCCTTTTTAATATGCTGCTGCCCTACTATTTGTTCTATAGTCTGCGGTCTGTATTTTCTGTATAAAGGTACGTAATTCTTATTCATGATAAGATTATAGCAGATAAATTTTATAAAAGGTCAGATTATGAACTTAATTAAACCAAAAAGATTAAAACGTGGTGATACAATCGGAATTGTAGCAACTTCCGGGCCTGTTGATATTGAAAAAATTCATAAAGCTCAAGCTTATTTAGAATCAATAGGCTATAGAGTAAAACTTGGTTCAAATATAGAAAAACTCCACCTTGGTTATCTTGCAGGAAACGACAATGAAAGACTTGAAGACCTGCACAATGCATTTTTGAATAAAGATATTGATGCAATTATATGCGCCCGCGGCGGATACGGAGCAATAAGACTTGTTAATAAAATTGATTACAAATTAATCAAAAATAATCCCAAAATTTTTTGCGGATTCTCTGATATAACTGCGCTTAATGCTATGTTATTTAGCAAAAGCAATCTTATAACATTTTCAGGACCTATGGCACAAAGCGACTTTTGTTTAGATACAGTAAATAAATTTACAGTTGAAACATTTTTTAAAACCCTAACTCAAAATAAAATAGAACTTACCGCTGAAAATCCTAAAATATATTCCCAGGGCAATGCAAACGGTATACTAATCGGCGGGAATTTATCAACTATTGCCTCATTATGCGGTACTGACTTTATACCAAATGAAAAATTTATATTCTTTGCTGAAGATTTAAATGAAGATACTTACAAAATTGATAGATACTTTTCTCAACTTTTAAATACAGACAAATTTAAAAACAATCTTTCTGCAATAGTACTTGGTGATTTTATTTTGAATAAGGACTCATGTACTCTTAAAGATTTTTTTTCTGAACTGGCTATAAAACTTGATATCCCTATAATTGGAGGTTTCCCTATTTCACACAGATTAAAAAAAGCAACAGTACCATATGGTGCTGCTGCAAGATTAGAAAATGAGACAATATTTATAGAAAATTTTACAAGTGAATAGAGGTTTTACAATCTGATAATTAATACATCAGACTTTGAACCCTCTAAAATCCTTTTACTAACGGAAGTTAATAAGAATTTTGAAAGATACTTTCGATCATTTATCCCGCAAACAACAAGATCTATATGTTCTTTCGATATAAATTTAATAATCTCGGGTGCAGGTGTACCACGCAGCACAACTTTCTTAACAACATCCAATCCTTTATCTTTAAACATTTTCTCATATTCATTGAGAAGCATCATAGCCGAAGTTTCTTGTTTCCTTTCGACTTCTAAAATCCAATTTGCATCGATATTACCTTCCAAAAATAAATAATCAGGTATTTCATAAACCGTAGTTAAATAAATATCTTTATTTTCAAAATTAAAGGAATCTATAGCTTTTGATACAATTTGCGGTCCATATTCAGAAGTATCAACAGTAAACAAAACTTTCTGTCTAATACTTTTGTCTTTAGAAATATAAACAGAAACAGGAGAAGCTGAAGCAACTTCCTGTGAAACAGAACCTAACCACTTTTGCAAACCTTTTTTACCGTGAGAACCAAGAACTATAAAATCATAATCTCTGGTCCCGCAAGCTTCTAAAATACAATCTACTGTAGAACCGCACATTTTAATCTTGTCTCCAACGGTAATCCCGCACTCTTGCAAAAATCTTTCACTGTAATTCAGGATAGAATCGGCAGAATTTGTACACTGCATAGCAAATTCACTGTCTTCAATAGAAACAGTATCCGGTAAAAAACTCCAATCAATTGCGCATATAATATCTGCAGTGAAAGGCTTCATCCAATAATAAAAATTCTGAATTGCCTGATAACTTATTCTTGACCCGTCTGTACAAAATAAAACTCGCATAATTTCTCCTTATTGAAGAACATAAATTATGTTAAGGAAAATTACATTAGCTAGTCATATACATTTTTTTTTGTTATGATGTTTATGTAAAAGATTATATTTTTTATTTTATTAGGACTAGGGTTATAGTAATGTCAGCGGAAGAAAATGTAAAACTTAAAGAATATAAGGATTTGATTGAAATTATTGCAAAAGTTGAATACCAGAAATTCTCAAGATCACATTTAATAGAGTTGCCGGAGTTAATTAATATTGGAACTCATGCATTGTATATATTGTTTAAAAATAGAGATCCGCAAACATATAACAGTACTTATCTTTCAACAGCAATAAAATGGGCTATACGTAATGAAGTTCGAAGACGCTATAAGTGGTACACTCTAAAAAATAAACAAAATATAGCAGACGAAGATATCGAAACAAGTGATACAGAACTGAGAGCCGAGGTATACAAAAACATTTTATCGATTGATGAACTTCAAGATGCTGAAGTGCCGACTCAAATAAAAACTAATGATAAAACCCCTGAAGAAAATATTGAATTTTCGGAGCTGAAAGAAGGTATTCTGGAATCAATGAAAAAACTGCCGCCAAGAGAACGGGAACTTATTGAGTACAAATTCTTTAAGGAGAAAAAACTAAGAGAAATAGCGGAAGAATTTAATATCTCTCAATCCAGAATTTCAAGAATTATACAAACAGGACTCGACAGAATTAAAAATGATTTGGCAAAACAGGGGATAATTTAGAATATGAAAACAATTTTTGAAAAAAGTAATGGTATTGATGGTATAAATATATGTAATGATAAAATAAATACCGATTTTTTACCAAAAGACTTTTTACGCAATAACCGGATCGGTCTGCCTCAAATGAGTGAACTTGAAGTAATGAGACACTACAAAGAACTTTCTGATTTAAATTTCTGTATTGAAAAAGGGATCTATCCGCTTGGTTCATGTACAATGAAGTACAACCCTAAAGTAAATGAATTTCTGGCATCACTGGAAGAGTTTAATATTCATCCGAACTGTGAAGATGATATGGCACAGGGCTCATTGAAACTTATGTATAATCTTCAAAACGCACTTCTGGAAATAACCGGTATGGACGCGATATCTCTCCAACCATCAGCAGGGGCACATGGTGAGATGACAGGAATGATGATTATAAAAAAATACTTTGATTCAATCAGTGAGAAACGTTCAAAAGTTATTATTCCTGACTCAGCTCATGGTACGAATCCGGCAAGTGCCAGAATGAGCGGATTTGATATCATTGAAATAAAATCTAACCAAAAAGGTCAGATCGACATTGCTGCGCTTAAAGCAATACTTGATAAAGATGTTGCTGCAATTATGATGACTAACCCTAATACTTTGGGAATTTTTGAAGAAAATGTTGAAGAAATTTCAAAACTAATGCATGAAAATGGCTCATTACTATACTATGATGGGGCAAATTTCAACGCGATTATGGGTTACACAAACCCAAAACTTATGGGATTTGATGTTGTACACCTCAATCTCCATAAAACTTTTTCTACTCCTCACGGCGGAGGAGGTCCCGGCGCCGGTCCTGTTGCTGTCGCGGAAAAACTAAAAGAGTTTCTACCTGCACCAATTATTGATTTTGATGGAGAAAAATACTTTAGAAATTACAATATTAAAAATTCGATTGGCAATGTTAAAGATTTTTATGGGAATTTTTCAGTTTTAGTTAAGGCATACGCTTACATATTAATGATGGGGAAAAATCTTAAAAATGCATCGGGAAATGCAGTACTTAACGCAAACTATTTAAAAGAAAAATTAAAAAATTACTATGAATTACCATATGATGAACCGTGTATGCATGAGTTTGTCTTATCAGGGGACAAACAAAAACGCGAATCAGGAGTATCAACACTCCATATTGCAAAAGCACTGATGGATGGAAATACTCATCCCCCTACTGTATATTTTCCATTAATTGTTCATGAAGCTATAATGATAGAACCAACGGAATCCGAACAAAAAGATAAATTAGACGAATTTATACAAACTATGATAAATATTGCAGATGAGGCAAAAATAAATCCGGATAATATATTATCTTCCCCGCATTCAACACCGGTCAAAAAAATTGATGAGGTAACTGCAGCAAGACATCCGGATCTAAAGTACACTAATTAGGGAACAATAAATATGAATAACAACAAGGAACAATCAAAAAGAAAAGTATCATTCCCGCATATGGGAACAATAAGCTATGCATGGTCAGCAGCACTACGAATTGTCGGCTGTGAACCGTATGTTGAGCCGTACACAAGTAAAAAAGCTCTATCTCTGGGAACAAAACACGCACCGGAAGCTATTTGCCTTCCTTATAAACTAATTCTCGGAAACTTTATTGAAGCAATTGAAGGAGGAACAGACTATGTTGCTATGATTACCTCTCCGGGTTGCTGCCGTTTGGGTGAATACGGAAAATGTATAGCAAATGCCCTTACTGATTTAGGATATGAAGCTAAATATATTGAATTACAGCTATATGACGGAATTCAGGGACTTTATAACTTTTTAAAAGAAGTTAGTGGGAAAAATAATCCGATACTTTTCGGACGTGCCATCATAATTGCAATAACTAAAGTGTTTTTACTTGATAAACTTGAAGCAAAACTTTCTTACTACAGAGCAAGGGAAGTAAAACAAGGTGAAGCCGAAAAACATTATGCAAAATCATTAAAAATCATCGATGATAATGATACTCTGCTGGGTTTAAAAAAAGCTGAAAAACTAATTAACGAAGAGATGAATAAAGTTGAAATAAATCCTAATAAAGACATATTACATGTTGATATCACCGGTGAAATTTATGTTGTAAATGATGAATTTTCTAACCAAAGCATAGAAAAAGAACTTGGCAAGATGGGTGTTGAGGTTAGAAGAAGCTTGACAGTAAGCAGTTTTTTGAAAGATGCAATTATTCCAAAAATATTTAGAAAAGGCGAAACTCACCTGCAAAGAGCAGATAGATTAGCAAAACCTTATCTTATGAGAGACATAGGCGGTGACGCACTGGAATGTGTTTCTGACGTTGCATATGCCAATGAAAGAGGTATTGACGGAATAATTCACGTAAGCCCGTTTACCTGTATGCCTGAAATTATGTCTCAAAATATATTCCCGGCAATGAGAGAAAATTGTGAAATTCCTATTTTGCCGCTTATTATGGATGAGCAAACCGGCCGCGCCGGCTATATTACAAGAATTGAAGCCTTTGTTGACTTAATGAGAAGAAGAAAAAGAAAACGTATCATTCAAGAACGAAATGAAAACAAAAATAAGCAGGAAACTGAAGTTGCACAAAAATAATATAACAGGAATAACATATGTTTCAGCTATTTATAAATAGTTTCAAATCTACAAACGACTGTATTATACTTGCTACACCACTGATAATATTTTTATCAATCTTAGGCTGGTATGTAGACTATGCAAGTGGATCAATCGATACTATACCTAAAGGTTTACTTGCCGGTCTGACAATTTTGGTAATGCTCAGCGGATTTGTTGCGGCCTGGCTTTATATGGCAAAGAAAGCGCTTGCTTTATCAAAAAAAATCATAGTTTTGGACACTGATAGAGCAAAAGCACTGCTTGGTCTTGTGATGTCACTCCCAAAAGGTATTGGAAGACTATTTTTGCCAATAATGGGAATGATCATAAGTTATGTCTTTATATATTGC
>CABUAQ010000042.1 GCA_902489575.1 uncultured bacterium | reverse complement strand
ATATAGATATTTATAAAATTGATCCTATTGGTGATTGTTATAAAGACAAACTGTTATATAAATATCATTGCAGTGAATGCGGGTTAGAGTTTTATAACTATCAAATTCCTGATACTTCACTTTTTTATGAGAAGTTGCTGGAATCCGGACAATATAAATATCCGAAGTACAAGTGGGAATACAGTAAAGCTATTGATGTTATTAATGAAAATAATTCTAAACGTGTTTTAGATATTGGCTGCGGGTATGGATATTTTTTAGAAAAGATTCAAAATATAACAGATTACACACTTGGAATTGAGTTTAATGCTAATGCGTTGGAAAAATGTAAGAGTAAAAATTTAAACGTAACAAATGCTAAATTATCTGAAATTAAGGAAAAATTTGATTGTATTTGTTTATTTCAAGTTTTAGAGCATATAAAAGAGCCGAAGGTTTTTTTAGAACAGGTAGTCAATTTACTTGAAGATGGCGGAATTTTGTTTATAGGTACTCCGAATCCTGAAGGTTTATGGATACAATCAAATCCTGATATATTAAATCTTCCTCCGCATCATTGTTTGGATATTACAAAGGTATTTTATGAAAATATTCCTAAATATTTCAATTTAAGAATAGAAAAATATTTTCAAGACAAACCTGAATTTCCATTATATCAACGATATTATTTTCCCTCAAAGGTTAATAAAGAAATTTTGTCTGATAGTAAAAACAATGTATATGGATATTTTTTACAGGAACAGGAAAATCTAACGGGGCATCGGCATATATGTGTGTACAAGAAATGGAGTAATATAAATAATGAAGTTATATTCGTATAAAAATTTCAAAGAAGAAAAGCTATTAAAATTTTTAGGGCTTACTCTTTATAAAGAAAAATATAGATTTGGGTTTAAGGTAAGATCTTATTTACTTGGTATTTTTAAAATTAAGTCTAATATATCATTGAGGAAATACTATCTTGTAGGTGTTCAAGTTTGGAAAACCTATGATAATGATTATAAAATTAGGTGTTTAATTAAATCAGAGCAGAAAAAATTCATCGAAGAATTAAAAGAATCTCAAATGAAATTGCATAGGCGAATTGATGATGTATTTGTTAATATGCAGGTTTTAAGTCAAGTTCAAAATATGCATAAAAGTTTTTTACAATATAAACGAGCTTTTGAAGGTAAAGATGTTGTTTTATATGGTGCCGGTCCATCAGTAAAAGATTATATATTTATAGATAATGCAATTCAAATTGGGGTAAATGGAGCTATTAATCTGGAAAGTGTGAAACTGGATTATTTATTTGTTCATGATCATATGATTGCAAATAAACAAATGAATGAAAAACTTGATAATTATGGAGTAGATTTTTGTAAAAAGTTTTATGCAATACTTCCTCACCGTCAAGTAAGACGAATAAAAGAAAGGATTTTAGTTGATAGAATTCCTCAATATCATATTTATAATGCCGGGGCAACTCCATTTTTATTAGAAGATGTATTTGGTAATAAATGGGCTGTAGATATTGACAATGAACCTTTTGGAGATTTTGGCGGAGCGGTATTTTCAGCATTACAGTTTATTTTATACGCACATCCAAAAAGAATTTTTTTAGTTGGGCAAGATTGTAATAAAGGATATTTTTATAAGTCAAAAGCGATTGAAATGACAGAAGGATGTATAGCCGGAGATAATTCCGGCAAAACCTGGGGATATAAAAAATTCAAAGAGTTTGCTCAGCAAATGTATCCTGATGTGGAAATTATATCAATTAATCCTGTAGGTTTAAAAGGGTTATTTAAAGATATATATTCAAAAGATGGGCAATATGTTACAGGCAGCGGGGAAATTTTTGAAAGGAAATTATGTTTGAAGTAAAAGAGCAAAAAAGTATTACAGATTTAAAAGAAGTAGTGTCTTTTGATGTTTTTGACACTTTGATTACGCGTACAACTGCAACGCCTAAAGGTATTTTTGCATTAATGCAGCATCAATTAAATAGGAATGATTTATTTTCTTGTATAAATGTTTATGTTAGAGAAAATTTTTATATAATAAGGGTTGAAAGTGAAGCTTTTTTACGAAAACATTATGCAGCATATAAAATAAATGAAATAACTTTTGAAGAAATTTATGATTATATCCAAAAAAATTATGCTCTTTTAGATGAAGAAATCAATTTATTAAAAAATCTTGAAATTGAAACGGAAAGAAAGAATTTAACAGGTATTCCGGAAAATATTAATAAGCTTAAGTCTGCAATAGTTTTAGGATACAAAGTTATAATTATTTCTGATATTTATCATTCTTCCGATACGGTCAGGTTATTTTTAACAGACAAGGATGAGGTATTTAAAGATATTCCTATATATGTGTCATCTGAGGCAAGATGTATGAAATCTTCCGGTGAATTATTTGAATATGTTCGTATCAAGGAGGGGATAAATATTTCTAAGTGGCGGCATATTGGCGATAATGTGAATTCTGATATAAATAGAGCAAAGGAATTTGGGATTGATGCAGAACAATATAAATATGTTCAATTGAAAATATATGAAAAGAAATTGCTGGAACGTTACCAGGATAATCCGTTTATACAGTTAGCATTAGGGACAGCTAAAAATGTCAGAAACATAAATAAGCAAAATGATAAATTTGATTTAGGGGTATCTATGGGCGGTGTCATATTATATCCTTATGTTAATTGGGTAGTAGAACAAAGTGTCAAGCGTGGTATAAATAGACTTTATTTTGTAATGCGTGATGGATTTGTGCTTAAACAGATGTGTGATGTTTTGATTAAACAAAAAGGGCTTTCTATAAAAACAAAACTTATATACGGTTCTAGAGAAGCCTGGCGAGCTCCATCTATTACCGAATATAATCCAGATATTAAATTTATGTTTGCTTCAGCAAGAGAAATTAATACTGTACAGAGAATAGCTTCACGATTTCATGTACAAGAAGAAAAATTATTAAAATATATTCCGGAAAAATTTTTAAAGAGTAAGAAGCCTTTTACAAGGGATGAATTGAATGAATTAGCTGAAATTTTAGAGAAAGATTCGGAGTTTATTAAACTTGTAATTAAATCAAATGAAAAGCAGCGGAATTGTTTGATTGAATATTTAAAACAGGAAATGGATTTTTCTGATGATAATTTAGCTCTGGTTGATTTGGCTGCAAGCGGCAGAACACAAAATTGTCTTGTTAATTTGATAAGGACTTTTTCTGATGTAAAAATTAAAAGCTTTTATTCTCAATTTAATCCTTTAAAGGTTTTGTCACCAAATTTCGAAATGATTTCATTTTATTCATCTCCAAAAATTAGATCTCAAATGGAATTGTTTTGTAGGTCTCTTTGCGGGGCAACTGTTGCTTACCGCAAAGAAAATAAAAAAATAGTTCCTGTTATGGATGAAGGAGAAGGTGATGACTTAAAATTGTACGGATATCAGGATGTTGTCTTTGGTGAAGTTGCTTTTTGTGAAGCGTTCAACATTGCAATGAACCAGAATCCTGATATTGTTCCAAATCTTAAAGCTTTTACGTTTTATTTTGACTATATAACAGGCTGCCCGGACTTGGAAACAGCACGATTAATTGGTGATATTCCGTTTTCAAATTATTACGGAGTGGAAAAACGTACATATAAATGTGCTCCAAAATTAACAATAAAAGATATGATTTTTGGATATGACAGTTCTCAAATTCAACTTCCAAATATCAGCTATATTCGATCTGATAATAACGTGAAAAAGATACTTAATATTCGAAAAAAATATAAAAGTATAAGAAAATATCTATTTAATTTGGAAATAGTTCGTAATAAAAGAATTGCGTATATTCGTTTCTTAGGCTTTGAATTAAGTTTTAAAAGTTTGCTGTTTGGCAAAAATAAGTAAGGAGAAAAATGAAGCTTTACGAAATTATAAAAATTGGGTCAGAAAAAGAAATCAGACTTTTTAATGTTCCTGTTGCAGAATATGGGTGTAGAAAATTTACATTTAGCGAAGTTGTTTCTTATGAGAAATATTTTAATCTTTTCCCATTTAAAGGTATTAAGGAATGCTTTTTTGACAATATTTTGGTTCAATTAGATGGAGATTATGATGATATTTATGTATATAGAATGGTAGCAATTGGTGATGCTTATTTCTTTAGTTTGATGCTTAAAAATTTAATAAAGAAGAAGGGTTCTGGAAGACCTGTTATAGTGTCACTAAATCAAAATAGTGCGGAAGTCTTCAGGATGTTTTCACCTGATGTGGTTTGTAAAACTGTTAATTTTAACAAAAGACTTGCGTTAGAAATTTTTTATAACGATATTGAAAATAATGGATTTGAATATAAAGGTAAAAGATTTTTTTCATACATTAACAAAGAACTTATCTACAATATTCATCGTGATGTTAGAAACAGTATTAAAAATAATGATGGAAATTTTTCATTCATACATCATCTTCAGAAATACTATGCTTTATTTGAGCGTAATTTTAGTTATCCGGTTATTAGTTCTGTTGCGAAAAAAAATGTTTTGGATTTTATACGTAGTTCAGGACTAAATATAAATAAGTTTATATTTTTATCCCCTTTAGCATCCAGTAATTGCAGCTATGATATAGTTTTTTGGAAATCTTTGTGTGCTCATTTAAGGTCTAAAGGGTATGACGTTTTTTTGAATTCTTATGTAAATAATTTAGAAATTGAGGATTGTGTTTGCAACCTTTTTGGTTTGGAGGAAACTTATTATCTTGCAGGACTATCAAAAGGTATTATTTCTCTACGGAGTGGACTAAATGATTTTCTTTCTACAGTTGATGTTCCTCAGCATATTTTATATACAAAATTTAGATGTGATGTTGTAAGTTCTGCAGACGAAAATATAAAACAATTTAGCTTGAAATATTTACCGGCAGTAAATACTGATAATTTGTTTGAATATAATACCGAAACTCAAACGTATTACGAGTTAGAAAATAGTATTTTAGAAAGGATAAGATAATGAAGATAATAGGTATTATACCATCTCGTTACGGGTCAACAAGGTTTCCGGGTAAACCTTTGGCTGAAATATGCGGCAAGCCTATGATTTGGTGGGTTTATAATAGTGCAAAGCAGGTTACAAGCCTTAAAGAAGTATATGTTGCTACTGATGATAAAAGAATTTATGACGTTTGCAAAGAATATAATATAAATGTAATTATGACAAAAAATACCCACATGAATTGTTTTTACAGAATGCATGAAGTTGCTCATAAAATTCAGGCAGACCGATACGTTATGATAAATGGCGATGAGCCGTTAATTGAATCTGAATGTATTCAAATGGTAGTTGACGAAGTTATAAAGACTAATGCAGATTATTTGTTTTCATACCGGAAATTATCAAATCCGGCTGAAACTATGGATAGCGGAAATATAAAGGTTGTAATAAGTAATAACAAGCTCGTTTATTTATCCAGAATACCTGTTCCTGCTCCTCACAAAACTGTTTTGTTCGATTATAAAAAAATTATAGGAATTCAAGGTTTTTCTATTAAAGCACTTGACTTTTTTGTAAATACTCCGCCGGGTGAGATTGAGCAAATAGAAGACATTGCAGAGTTGCGTTGGGTCGAAAATCATAAAATTGTAAATTGTATAGAAGTCTTTTCAGATTCTGTCTCTGTAGATAATCCCAGAGATATAGAAAAGGTGACTCAAATTATGAAAGAACGACAATATAAAAAGGCAGGAATATATGAGAAAAATTAATTTATTAGATTGCACTTTGAGGGAGGCTCCTATTAAAGGGCTTGTTTTAGGGCGAAATTATATTAAAAAATTTATAAATGCGTTAGAAAATTCTAATATTGATATTATTGAATGTGGTTTTCTGAAAAATAAACCGCATAATCCAGATAGTACAATTTTTCAATATGTTGAAGAAATTGAACCTTATTTACAAAATAAAAAAGACGGAATTCTATATGTAGCCTTAGTTGATTATGGCAGATATGATTTGAAGTATTTGTCTGATTATAATGGAAAATCTATTGATGGTATTAGAATTTGTTTTAAAAAAGAAGAACGTTTTGATGTTTTTGAGTATGCAAAAGCTATAAAAGCAAAAGGTTATAAAGTGTTTTTTCAAAATGTTGATACTATGAGCTATTCTGATATCGAATTATTAGAGGTTATAGAAAAGGTAAATGAGTTAAAACCATACGCATATTCAATAGTTGATACTTTTGGTGCTATGTATGCAGAAGATTTAAGGCATATTTACTCAATTGTAAACCATAATCTTGATAAAGATATAATTTTAGGTTTTCACGCACATAACAACTTAATGCTTGCTAATGCTAATACTCAAGAGTTTGTAAATCTTGCCTGCAATGAAAGAGAAATTAATATTGATTCTTCAATTTTGGGCTGCGGGCGAGGTGCAGGAAACTCTCATACTGAGTGTTTGGTCGAATTTTTAAATAAAAAATTCGACCAACATAAAGAGTTGGATTGCATATTAGATATCATTGATTACTTAATGCCAAAATTTATTCATGAATGCGAGTGGGGCTACAGTATTCCTTATTTTTTGTCCGGAATACATAGTGCTCATGTTTTTAATGTCAACCATTTATTGAGCCGGCACAATATTAAATCAAAAGATTTAAGATCTATTATAGAAAAACTGGATAATAATCAAAAGAAAGCTTATGATTACAAGCTTTTAGAAAAAATATATGTTGAGCATTTTGACAGAAAAATAGACGACAGCAAATCTATGAATGAACTATCTGCTGCGTTAAAAAACAGGGAGATTCTGCTTCTTGTCCCGGGAAGAAGTTTAACTACTCAAAAAGATAGAATAGATGCTTTTATAAATAAGACAAATCCTATTGTGATTTCGGTGAATAATTTTATTCCTAAATTTAAATCTGATTATATTTTCTTTAGCGGAGTAAACAGGTATCAAGATTTTATAAATAGTGATGATGTAAACAAATCAAATGCGAAAATTTTGTTAACTTCAAATATAAAAACAGAAACAGATTTTAATGAGATGATTTTTAATTATTTGGCTTTGGTAAAATTTGGCTGGATAAATGTTGATACTTCTGCAATTTTAATTTTACGATTGCTTGTAAATCTAAATGTTAAAAATGTTTCGATTGCGGGTTTTGATGGTTTTGGACGAGATTCAGAGTTTAACTATTATGATAACAGTTTAATAACTACAACAAACCAGGAAGATTTACTGCTTTTAACAAATGAAACCAAAGAAATGCTTTTAGATTTGAAAGATTCAATAGATATTAATTTTATTACGGAAAGTCAGTATGCACATATATTTAAAAAGGAGGGAGCCGTTGTATAAATATATATTATTTGATTTAGACGGTACGCTTCTGGATACTACACAAGGAGTTATTGATGCTGTGAAAATTACCATAACTCAGTATGGTTTTCAAATGCCGTCAGATGAGATTTTGAAAAGTTTTGTCGGGCCTCCTATGCAAAAATCAATGGGAGAAATCTTTGATTTGGATAAAGAAACGGCGTTGTTAGCTACCAATGATTTCCGTGCAAATTATAAAAAATATTCTTTGTATAAAGCTGAATTATATCCAAATATTATTGAGATGTTTGAAAAGCTTAGTGATAAAGGTTTCAAAATTGCAATAGCAACAAATAAAAGCCATGAAAATGCCGAAGGTATTATTAAATATTTTGGTCTTCATAAATATTGCGATTTTTATATGGGCTCGGATTTAGCCGGAAAACTTACGAAAGCCGATATTGTCGAAAAATGTATTGAGGCGTTGGATGCTGATAAGCCGCAGACAGTTTTAATCGGGGATAGTCAATTTGATCTGAATGGAGCTAATCAGGCAGGTATTGATTTTATTGGAGTAACTTACGGGTTTGGATTTAAAAATCCAAAAGATATACATAGTAATCTGTTTTTTAATAATGTCGAAGCTCTAACAGATTTTTTAACTAATCAAAAGGAGAGTTCCTGTATATGTTAAAAGAATTAAGAGAAAAAGTTTGTCAGGCAAATATTGAATTAAAACGAAGCGGAATTGTAATTTATACGTGGGGAAATGTTAGTGAGATAGATTTAGATAGTCATCTTGTCGTAATAAAGCCCAGCGGGGTTTCTTATGACAAGATGACATCTGATGATATGGTTGTGGTTGATTTAGAGGGAAACATTGTTGAAGGTTCTTTAAATCCTTCATCTGATTTACCAACTCATTTGTATTTATATAATCATTTCCCGCTCATAGGCGGAATCACTCATACTCATTCTATAAATGCTACGGCTTTTGCACAGGCGGGCATGAAAATTTCACCTTTAGGTACTACCCATGCTGATTATTTTTACGGCGAAATATTATGTACAAGAGAATTATCTGAGCAAGAAGTTGTGAGTGATTACGAATACAATACAGGGAAGGTTATTGTAGAAACTATTCAAAACATAGTTGATCCATTATCTGTCCCGGGTATTTTGGTAAAATCGCACGGCCCGTTTACATGGGGTAAAGATTGTTTTGAATCTGTTCATAATGCCATTGTGTTAGAAACTATTGCTGAAATAGCATTAAAAACTTCAGTAATTAATACTAAAGTGAGCGATATTCCGAAATATATTTTAAATAAGCACTATACTCGAAAGCACGGGGAAAAAGCATATTATGGGCAGAAAGAGTCAGTTAATAAATAATTATTCGAATTGTGGGTAGTTTTGGGTAAGATTGAAAAATTAGATTTAATTTCTAAAAATACTTTACTTCATTGCATTAAATGTTGTTTGATTTATAATATTGCTTGTTGAAAATATTTTACCCGTTGAGATAATTATGAAAATTCAAAATATACAATTTACTACGGCTTCAAATAGGACTTTTAAAGGCAGAAATTCGGCTCCGGAATTTTCTTCTGCGCATTCTCCATCTTTGGCCGCGGATTATTCAATTCATAGCGGTATGAAAACTGCTGCTGCATGGTTTACTTTTGGTGTAGGGCTTGACTATGCAGGCAGAAAATTTACAGTATTTAAATCTCCGTTAAAAAATTCATTATTTATAAATTTAATTATTGCAACTGTGGCAGGAATTTATGCTTGTATAAAACGCAAATAAGTTTTTAATTTATGTTACAAAAATGTAATGTTAATGTACAATGCTAGCAAAAATTTTTATTTAGCATTTTATAATAGTAGCGTTATACAAAAGGGGATTTTTATTATGCGTGTAGGAGTTATTCAAAATTACAATGCTGGACGTAATGTAGCGTTTGGCAATTTAACAAAAGAAGAAAAAGAAGGTTTTTTACAAACTAAAAAGGCAGCATTAGATATAATAGGACATCCTGACAGGTCTGTATTTATCTATTCAAGTGCCTGTCTTCCGCAAAGTGCTGATACTAACACCGGAACAGGAACTTTGATTTCAAAGCAGGGCCAAGAATTGATGGATGTTGTAAAAACCTATACAACGGCAAATATCATGCAAGATTTGCCTTCAGGGGAGCTTATTCCTAATCCGGTAAATAATTTCTATTGTGCATACGAAGGTTCCGGTATGTCTTTGAGTCCGCATTTAATTGAACCTGAATTGTTGATGGATGAGTCTATGGGAAAATTAATTAATGCAGATGATTTAAAATATGTAGTAGAAGCAAATGATGTACCAGGTAAAGATGTTTTTGCAACTTTTGAGAATGTAGTTGAGCCGGGAAGTCGTTTTGAAAGTATGTTGAAAAAAGCATATGATAAATTTAAAACAGGTGAAGGCGATAAAATAGAAGCCTTACGTAAAGAGTTTTCCGAATATAAAAACGCAAATTCCGAATGGCTGGAACCTCATGCAATTCATGATGCTTTATCAAAAAAATATGGCACCCCGATGTTTATAGATTGGGCTGAAGAAGTTGACAGAAAACTTTACGATACAGATTTCCCTCAAGACTTAAGAGATGCAAGAAAAGCCGCTGTTTTAAAAGATCATGCTGATGAAATTGATTTTTATGATTTTAAACAATTTTTAGCTGAAAAAAGTTTGTCAGCGGCGAGAGATAAAGCACATGCCCAAGGTATTAAGCTGGGTGGAGATGTTGCTTATAACTTCTCTTTAAGTGATGTTTTTTCAAACCCCAAGGCTTTTGTATATGATGTTTATATGGGGCAGCCGGAATTCAAATTCCCAGCACTTGATTTTTACAAGATAGGGGATCCTAACAGTCCATCTGCAAAAATTTTGGCTCAAAAAATAAGACTGGCAGCTCAAAGATATGATACTTTAAGGCTAGATATGGGCTGGGGCTATATTACACCTATTTTGAGTAATAAAAACGGTGATTACTATGAACAAAAAGAAATGGGCTCTCAGGTAGCTGATTTTATAGAAAATATTATAAAAGATGTTAAAGGTGACAAGTTTGATAAACATGATATCTTTTACGAAGTTGAAGCCGGAGAAAAAGATTTTAGGGCTTTCACTGATGATGGTAAATTGATTGAGCCGTTAAAAGATAGAACTAAAATTTATACATCAGCATATATGAATGATGGCTGGGGTTCAACAAGAGCATTTAATGAAAGATTCCATTTTGGTCCAAATGAATATATTTATGGTGCATCTAATCAAGATACTACCCCGCTTTCGCAGTTAGCTGCAGAAAGTGCATATGCAGAGCGTAAGTCTGCTCAGGTAAAAGAACTTGCAACAATTTTGCATGTTGAACCATCAAGTTTGGAAAATGCTGATGCTTTTATAAGGGCAAAAAATGCGGAACCGTTACTGGCTAAGAATAATTTTATGTTCTTTACTGAATTTTTCAGGTTGCCAAATTTCTTTAACTTAGGTTCAGAAAACGGAGTGGAAAGTTTCCGCACAAAAATTCCTGCGAATCCGGAACAAGCATATTTTGATGCTGTAAAAGAGGGTAAGGCATATAACCTGATGGATGGTTTAGAACAGGTATTTAGAGCTAAGGGTTTTGACCAGCAGCATCCTGATTTATTTGCAAAAATTGTAGAATATAAAAATAAATTGTACGGAACAAACGGTCAGACTGCTTCGTCGCCTGCAGAAGCATCAAAAGGTGCTGTTGAAACTGCGGTTTCAACAGTTGCAGAACCTCCGGTAATTAATCCTGTTACCACAGAAGGTGCAGATGAAGTTGTAAATGGAACAAAAGTCGCAGCGGGTGATGCAGCTGAAGCAGCGGCTGAAGGTGCTAAAAAGCCCGGTGCAGAACTTACTCAATCTGTGAAGAAAAATAAATATATGAAGCCTGCATTAATTATTGCCGGTGTATTAATTGCAGGTTATTCAGCTTATAAATTCTTGAGTAAAAAACCAAAAGCTGCGTAATTAAATTACTAAGTATAAATTAAAGACTCCTGAGATTATATTTCAGGAGTCTTTAATAATTATATTCTGCTTATGCCAAGTGCAAAAACTGATAATAATATTGAGCCGACAAATGCACTTAAAAATCCTTCGACTTCAAATCCCGGAGCAATTGCACCGGCCAGCATCAACAACAGTGCATTTATAATAAGAGAAAAAAGTCCAAGTGTCAGGATATTAATCGGGAAAGTAATGATTTCTAAAAGTGGTTTTATAAAAGTGTTTATAAGTGCAATAATAATACATACTAACATCGCGCTTATGAAGTTTTCAACATCAATTCCCGGAACCACCCATGATACAAATATTATTGATAGTGAATATGCTACCCATCTTAAAAAAGTACTAAGCATGTTTTAACCCCTTATATTTATCTTTACTGCAAAAGTTTATACTTTAATATGAGTAAAAAAATCCCCCTCATAGTTATATATTTATAGAGCGCTAAGCTAATTAAATCAGCGGGTATATCTTTTAAAATATTTGGGTAAACTTTTTAGAAAGGAGTTATATATGACAAACAAACATACGCCTGAAGATAATGAAAAAAAAGAAACTATGAAAGAAAAAATGCATGATGCAGCAAAAAAAATTAAAGATAAAGCGCATAATGTAAAAGAGGATGTAAAAAGAAAAGCAGAAGCTGCGAAAGAAAAGTCTGAAGAAATAAAAGAGGGTGTCAAAGAAAAAGCTCATGAAGTAAAAGAAAAAGTTGCCGAAAAAGCAAAAGAAATAAGAGATAAAAAAGAAGAAAAAGAAGTCGAAAAGACTGGAGAAAAACATAAAAAAGCTTAATAAATGTAATATCTAAAAGCGGCATTTTGCCGCTTTTCTAATTTAATATTCACTTGTAACAAATTGATAAAATTTCGTTACAAGTGTAGTTTTTTTCTATTTATTATGTATAATGTTCATTGAATGAGTTAGAATACGTGTTAAAAATACAATTATTATTAATAAATGGGAGAAAAACATGACAGAAACATTAACACAAAAGAAAATTTACCCGACAACAGATTTTGTTTCAGGAAAATGGAATCAGGAAATTAACGTAAGGGATTTTATTCAGCGTAATTATACATTATATGAAGGTGATTCAAACTTCTTAGAAGGTCCTACCGAAGCAACTTCAAAATTATGGCAGGAATGCTGTGATTTATTCAAAAAAGAACGTGAAAACGGCGGTGTAGTTGATATGGATACAAAAATTGTATCATCAATTATTTCTCACGGTGCAGGTTACATAGATAAAGAATTGGAAACAATCGTAGGTTTACAAACAGATGCTCCTTTGAAACGTTCAATGCAGCCATTTGGCGGTATCAGAATGGCTGAGGGAGCTTGCAAATCTTACGGTTATGAAGTTGACCCTGAAGTTTCTGAAATCTTCACTAAATATAGAAAAACTCATAATCAGGGTGTATTTGATGCTTATACCCCTGAAATGAGAAAAGCTCGTCACGCAGCTATTTTAACAGGTCTTCCTGATGCGTATGGCAGAGGACGTATCATCGGTGATTACAGAAGAATTGCTCTATATGGTATAGATAGACTTATTGAAGATAAAAAAGAACAGCATGCTTCTATTGATGGTGAAATGACTGCGGAAAAGATTCAATTGAAAGAAGAATTGGCAGAACAAATCAGAGCTCTTCAAGAAATGGCTCAGTTAGGGGATATCTACGGTTTTGATATCAGAAAACCTGCAAGAAACGCTAAAGAAGCTATTCAATGGTTATACTTCGGATACTTATCTGCAATTAAAGAACAAAATGGTGCAGCTATGAGTATTGGTAGAACTTCTACATTCTTAGATATTTTCATTGAAAGAGATTTAAAAGAAGGTATCATTAGCGAAGCAGAAGCTCAAGAAATGATTGATCACTTTATCATGAAGTTAAGACTTGTAAAATTTGCAAGAACCCCTGAATATAATGCATTGTTCTCAGGTGATCCTACTTGGGTTACTGAATCTATTGGCGGTGTAGGTATTGACGGTCGTCCGTTAGTTACTAAAAACTCTTTCAGATACCTTCACACTTTAGAAAATCTTGGTACCGCTCCAGAACCTAACTTAACTGTGTTGTGGTCAAAAAGATTACCGCACAATTTCAAAAAATATTGTGCACACATTTCTATTACAACTTCCTCAATTCAATATGAAAACGATGATATGATGAGAGTTACACACGGTGATGACTATGCTATTGCTTGTTGTGTATCGTCAATGGTTGTTGGAAAAGAAATGCAATTCTTCGGAGCTCGTGCTAACCTTGCAAAATGCTTACTATATGCTATCAATGGAGGTGTAGACGAAAGGTTAAAAGAGCAAATTGGACCTAAATTCCAACCAATTACTTCTGAGTATCTGAATTATGACGAAGTTATGGAAAGATATGAATCTATGATGGAATGGTTAGCAGGACTTTATGTAAATACATTGAATGTAATTCATTATATGCATGATAAATACTGCTATGAAAGAGCTCAAATGGCTCTTCATGACAGAGATGTAAAACGTTATTTTGCAACAGGTATTGCAGGCTTATCTGTAGTAGCAGATTCGCTTTCAGCAATTAAATATGCAAAAGTTAAAACTATAAGGGATGAAAACGGTATTGTAGTAGATTATGAAGTTGAAGGCGATTTCCCTAAATACGGTAACAACGATGACAGAGTTGACCATATTGCAGTGGATTTGGTTAAAAAATTCATGAATATGATTAGAAAGCACCATACATACAGAAATTCAATCCCAACAATGTCAATTTTGACAATTACTTCAAATGTTGTTTATGGAAAGAAAACAGGAAACACTCCTGACGGCAGAAAAGCAGGGATTCCTTTAGCTCCTGGTGCAAACCCGATGCACGGTCGTGATATGAATGGTGCAGCTGCTTCATTAGCTTCAGTTGCAAAACTTCCGTTCAATGATGCACAAGACGGTATTTCAAATACTTTCTCAATCATACCTAATGCATTAGGAAAAGACGAAGTATTTATGGGCGATTTTAGTATAAGTTTTGACCCTGGATGCTGTGAAACTAATTTGAATTAGTAAAATTAGATGTAAAAGTTTATAACAATTAATTATGTAGTAATTACAAATATTTGAAAGGAAATAATTATGGCAGCTACAATGCAAGAAGAAAATTTAATAAACTTACTTGATGGTTATGTGGAAAAAGGCGGGCACCATTTGAATGTAAACGTGTTCAACAGAGAAACTCTTCTGGATGCTCAGGCTCACCCTGAAAAATATCCTCAATTAACTGTTAGAGTTTCAGGATATGCTGTAAACTTTATCAAATTAACTAAAGAACAGCAGGATGATGTTATTTCAAGAACTTTCCACAACGCAATGTAGGGTAAGTAAATATATTTTGTGAAGCCGGGCAAATTTGTCCGGCTTTTTATGATTAAAATTTGTTAAGGTTAATTTTGCGAATATTAGCAAAATTAATTTTGTTTCTGCTTTAATTGGAGTAAATGGGTTCGTTTTAACTTAAACAGAAAGGTAGAAAAAGATGTCTCTAAGAATTAGTCCGGTAAACTTCAGTTCATCAAGAACAATAACATTTGGTGATGGAGAAAATAATGTAAAAGAAAATTCATCTGAACAGCAAGCTGTTCAAGAAACTGCAGCACAAGAAGGTAATGAAGGCGGAGAGCAGAAAAAAGGTTTATCTAAAACAACAAAAGTTGTTGGTGGCTTAGCTGCTCTGGCACTTTTGGGTGTTGCTGTATACTATGGAGTAAGAGGAAAAGGCGGTGCAGCAGAGAAAGCGGCAACAAAAGCCGGAGAAGCTTTGACTGAAGCAGGCCAAAGAGCAGGCGATACTATTGCTGAAACAGGGTCAAAGATTGGGGATGAAGTTGCTGAAACGGGTGCAAAAGCGGGTGAAGCTGTGACAGAGGCTGGTTCAAAAGCCGCAGATGTCGTTGATGATGCAGCAAAAACAGAGGGTGCCGCTCCAAAAGCAGGTGAAGCAGCGGATGATGCAGCAAAAACAGAAGGTGC
>CABUAQ010000041.1 GCA_902489575.1 uncultured bacterium | reverse complement strand
ATTTTATTTTTATCTTTTTGTTTAATAGCAGGATTAGAGTAATTATTTAATACATTTTCCTGCGATTTGGATAAATCATCCAATGCAATTTCTAATTGATTTTCATGTTTTAATGCGTGTAATACTTTTTGCTTTAAATTCGCCATTTATGTTTCTCCTTATTTAGGCCTAAAAATTTTAATACTAATCAATATATGTTGAATAATATATAATATAACCTTATTTTTAATATTTGTCAACAGTGTTGATTTATGAATTGTATCGTGATAATATTTTTTTAGGAGAATATTATGGATAAACATACTCAATTAATTAAATTTGGCACTGTTATTAAACAAAGACGCATTGCGTTAAATTTAAGCTTAAGAGAATTAGAAAAACAATCTTGTGTCAGTGCGGCTTTAATCACTAAACTTGAAAACGGTAAAATGGCTAACTTTCCAAAAGCTATTACTATTAAACAACTCAGTGATGCTTTAAAATTTAATGATGAATTATTCATTTTAGCAGATATTTTATTTGAAACAAAAGAACAAAATATAAATGATAAATCTTTTGAAGATGAATTACGAGAGCTTCTTGCAACAAAAACAACACTAAATTCTGACAATATTACACAAGTAATTTATTTCATATCAGGACTCGAAAAATTGCAAAAAATTCAAAATTTATAAAACTTCCGACTAAACATGTCAAACTCGCGATACTTTTTCTCAAAATCCCTGACACACGACATGAAAACATAGTAATAAAGCTAAAAAGCACCGTTGAGCCAATGCTCTTAGGTGCTAATTTTAATAAATGTGGAGCGTAGGGGATTCGAACCCCTGACCCCAACACTGCCAGTGTTGTGCGCTACCAACTGCGCTAACGCCCCGAATATATACCCGCTCAAAATTTATTTTACATGAAAAATTTCAACTTTCAACTTTTATAAATAAACAATATTATTTTTTCCATTTTTATAAAAAATTCCATTAAGCCCAAAGCAATGTTACTATCAATTCTTTTTAGCAAAAAAATCTGTGTGCCAAGTAATAAATTATCTGAATTTGAAATACATAATAAAACATTTCTAAATATTCGCTATAAATATTTGCTATTTGGAGCAAAATCGTAAATAATATTCTTATGGAGAATAAAGATTTTCTAAAATACATGAAAACTCAATGCAAAATTGAACAGGGTTCTGAAGTGTTTGAAAAATTCCATACACAAAGTCAGGAAGCCTTAAAAGTAACAATGGAACTTAATAATAAATACCATTCCCCGCAGGAAATTGTACAGCTATTTTCTAAACTTATTGATAAGCCTGTTGATAGAAGTTTCAGAATGTTTCCACCGTTCTATACAGATTGCGGAATAAACATAACTATAGGGAAAAATGTTTTTATAAACGCTTGCTGTAAGTTTCAAGATCAAGGCGGAATAATAATAGGTGACAACGTTTTAATTGGCCATTCCGTAGTTATTACAACTTTAAATCATGATATTACGCCTAGAACAAGAGTTAATATGACGCCAAAACAAGTAAAAATCGGCAGCAACGTCTGGATAGGTTCAAACGTCACAATTCTGCCCGGAGTAGAAATTGGTGAGGGCGCAGTTATTGGAGCCGGAAGTGTGGTTACAAAAGATGTTCCACAATATTCAATTGCTGCCGGCAATCCTGCAAAAGTTATTAAATATATTGAAACAAAATAATTTACAACAAAAAATTCGATTCAAATATACATGGTTGCTATTTTTATTTTGTAACTTCAGTAAACACAAAGCCTGTTTTTTTATCATAAGAAATTGTATAATTCTTTTTAGGTTCAACACTAACCTCAATTTTTTGCGGGTCATATGTTGTTCTCACCCATTTGTGTAAAATACCGGGTCTTTGAGTCTCATACTGTAATTCCAGAATATTTGTTCCAGGCATCAGGTAGTATCCTCTCTGCGCATAACCGGTAGAAATTTGTGCTTGGGATTCTCCATTTATTGTTAAACAGTTAATAGTATTAGTAAAACCAAGCGGATGCCACTGGCAATCCTTAATTACCATTACAGAAGCATCCGGATTTTCACTTTCAAACTTTTTCTTTGATATTGAGTGAATATACATTGCTATTCCCTGATATATAAAACTTAAAAGAATAATCCCGCCTACGATTAAAATATATTGCATCATATCCATTTTTGATTTCTCCTTATTTCTTAACTGTTACAACTTTTATAGGTTGTTCATTAATATTTTTTGCGCCCAAATCTACTAATAACTGTTTATAATCTTCACCTTTTAGATTTGATGCATCAATATAATCTTCTTTTCCTGTTTCCTTACTCACATAATAAATATCTTGATCATCTTCCCTTTTAGTATTACTGTCTTTCTGATATTCAGACCAATAATATTGATCAATATCAAAGACATTAATAACTTTATTAAATCTTTTAACAACCATTTTTTTATCATCTGTTAAAATGATAGAAATAAAATCCGTATAAAATATTTTAATAAAGAAAAATACAATAACAGCAACTGTACCTATAACTGTAAATAAAAAACTATGAGTGAATTTCCAGACAAAATTGTAAACAAACCACGCTGCACAAAGCCCTAAGCCCGTTTCAAACATCATTGTTGTAAACTTAGATTTATACTCTTTCAACAATACCCCCATCTATAAACAAGAATCTATATATCTATCCTCAGGCATCTTAAATTAAACTTGAAACACAATTTGACACAAGAATTAGTTTACAATAAAAACTAGAAATGTAAACGTAAATATAAAATTCTTTACAAATTCTGGTACCCTTAAATTAACACAGACTATTTTACTGAATACTAAGCATTTCGTTATTCAAATCATCCAAAATTTTAATAGTTTAGTCTTCAATAGACCTCATTTTACCATCTGCCCAATAATTCACTCTTTTTCCACCTATTGAGCGGATCTGCCCGTCAGACCAATATTCTACGTTTTTATCACCAATAGCCCTGATTTTTCCATCACTCCAATATTGTACACGGTCATCTCCAATAGAACGGACTTTACCATCTGCCCAATAATTCACTGAATCATCACCAATTTGTCTAATTTGACCGTTCGCCCATGTCGAAACTTGTTTACCTCCTATTGACCTGACACTGCCATCTGGCCAGTAATTTATATTTTCTGCAATTGCAATACCTGTTGAAATAAACATTATTGTAAACCCTGCTAACACTAATTGCTTCATAACGACACCTTTCTCTATATATATAACGAAACATATTTAACTTTGTTCATTAACAATATATCCTCTCACCAGTAAATTACTATGAACAAGACGAATATGCCATAATTATTGGAATTATACTTGTAAAGATTTTAGATAAATAGTTTTTTATTAGCAAAATTTATATTTACAGGTTTTAAAATTCAAATATGAAAATAAACGGAATAAAGACAAACATATTTAAAGATATTATTATCCCTGCGACTAAAAGGATGTTCAATTTTAAAAAAGTTGACCTTGTACGTCAGCCGGCAGCAGATACGGTTGAAGTTAGCCTATTAAAAGAAAATTTTCAAGGAATTAGTTCTAAGACTTTTAAAAAATTACTTTCACCTGAATTCACACCTAAAACTAACTTAGATGAAAGTGGCTTAAGGATAACAACTCTGATTGATAAAAAGACAAATAAGCCTGTAAACGCATATATTGCAAGAGTTGAAGAAGATGTCCCTAATATGGAAAAATACTATCTTATGGTTCCGGATGTAAACGGTGAAATAAATGTTAAAAACAAAAATTATAGAGTTGTAGGTGATACATATTTTTATATAGATAATGAACAGGAAATGATAATCCCAAAATTTGAAGGAGCATTTATTGACGGGGAACTTTGTGAAAAAGTCTTGTCCTACATGAATGCAAAGGGGAATAAAGATTTTGGCGGAATCGGCACAAGAATGCACCAATTACGAGTAGAAAGAATGCTGCAAAACGATTTGGGCAATGTTTGTATTGTCGCAGAAGGAAATTCTTTCCCATTCCATTATTCAATGGGATACAGACTACCCGATGCGAAAAGACCCCTTGAAGATTCAACAAAAATTTTACAAGAATTTTCAAGTTTAAATCAAAAATCACCACGTGAGAACTCTAAATACGTCTTTCTCGAACGTGATAAAGATAAAAAAGTCGTTATCAACTGGTCTGCAACATTAGAACACTTTTTGAATGATTATTACAACAATGGCGGAACTCCACTAGTTGATTTTTCTCCAAATATGTATTTGAACGAAGCTTCTCTTGGACAGTGGATTAAGATGATTAAACAGCAGCCAATATTGTATTAATTAAAACAGCAAAAATTATTTTTTCATGCGTTATATAAATATGCAAATAAAATACCCAATACATCAAAAGCATAATATATATCCTAGTTTCTGTAGTACTACGAGAGTTGGCTTACTTTCAAACTCTGTTGATTATATCTATAGTACACAGTCTTCAGTTTTTAGAACGGATTTAGATTGGTTGAAATTTGCCAAATATTTAGGTATTCATTTTAAAGACGCGGAGAAAGTTAATGTTGTTTGTCAAGCTTGTTCAGATGGCTCTGAACCATATACTTTGGCTTTAGCGTTAATTCATTCTTTAGGGGTTGACGCTTCAAAGCAAACGTATATAAAAACAGAAAATTTGCCTAATAGGAATGAACTTGATTGGGGAGCAAATATTTTAAGTTATAGTATGCCATTCTAAAAATTTGAATAATCTATACTTTCTACATTCTGTTGATTTGCACACAACAAAATTTAAAATTATGACCTTATTTATATATTCTTTTTATATTTCCGAGTAAATTGAAATAAATTTCCACCTAAATTTAAAATTTTGAAAAATTTTTCAACACTGTCCTGTCCCAAAATTCCTGAACTGTGCCTAAATTCCCGCCATTTAAGGTTTTGAGACACTGTCTTGTTTTAGACATTGACGGACAGTAATCGGACTTTTTTGCCAGTTCATGAATTTCATTGTAAAAAGACACATGAAGTGATTATTATAGACAGATAAATTAATTATTTCGGGCAACAACTTTTTGAAAATTTAGAATAATGTCTAATCAATTTGAGAAAAACTTATTCTATAATTTTTCTACATTCAATAACTATTTTATCTAATATTTTTAAAGTTTCAGCATTCGGCTGTTTTAATACTTTCACCAAGTTTTCTTCAAAGTGCTCAGGCAATATTTTGCAATTATCTTTTGCATATTTTATCAACCTTTTTTCGCCGGGATGAAGCAACTCGTTTGTAGCAAAAATTATATCAAAATAACTTGCAATAAATGCCGCTAACCTATGGTTTACACTCACAAAATCGTTTCTTGTGATTGCTTTTTCAATCTGCTCATAATAAGAAGCAAAAGGCTTATCTTTCATCAACATTATATTTCGTTTAATAATATTTTCTTTTAATTGTTTCGGGTATGGTGTGTTGATTTTATTCTGCAAATTTTTCAGCCAATTATTTTGATCGTAAATTATATCAAAGTTTTTAAGGGTGTATATAAAACATGTTGTATAGCCGTTTTGCGGATAATGTTTAACCCAAGTATTTTCTACAACTCCTTCAAACCAATTTATGTTCCAATACATTACATCTAATTGCTTTGCAAGGTCATCGACAAAAAATTCATCACCGGAACCAAAATATTCGCAACCTATTTCAAATTTTGACGAAACAGGTTTGATTATTTCTTCCCTTGTGAAAAGCGGAATATCTTTTTTCACAAAAATATAAACATCTACATCAGATTTGTTATCAGAAGTTTTTGCCGCAGACGAACCGCCAATTGCGATTGCTTGAACTTCATCTAAATTGTAAATTTTATTTTTTAAATTTTCCATAAATCCTCGGTTAGAGATTAATTTTCAACTCTCAAAACAATATTAGCACAAAATTTTTACAGGCTTAAATTCAAGCAAAACTTCTTTCGGAAGGTTTCTAAGAATTTTTAAATCTTCCTTTTCAATATGTCCGATAACCATAACATTATAGCATTGAGAGTATTTTTCATCATAATAAATTATTGATAAAAAACCGCCGTTCCAAACAATATCCCAATTTTCCCAGCCTCTTTGCATTTCTTCAATTGTATATTTACCTTGTTGATATTGAGTGGAATAATCTACTCCCGAATCGGTGAACTTTAAAATTAATGGCAATCTTAAATAAAAATCTTTTGCAGCAATTGTATTATTCAAAGTTGCTTGAATTTCGGTATTATGAACTTTTAGAATTATCTTTTTCATACCTAATTTCCATGATTTATCACAAAAGAATGCGCAGACTAAATAAATCTGCGCATATACTGTTTATACAAGTTAGTTTTAATTACTAACTTGTTTCTGCTGGGTGGCATTGTATCTGTCGCCGAAGATTTCTATTTTTGCAATTTTTTCTTCAAAGTCTGACCATTCTTTATCAGACCATTTTAAATTAACTGCGGCTAAATTTTCTTTTAAGTGAGCATCAACTGTTGTTCCCGGAATTGGAACGATATATGGTTTTTTATGTAACAACCAGGCTAATGCAACTTGTGCCGGTGTTGCACCTTTTGAAACCCCAAATTCTTTCATTGTTTCAATGATTACATAGTTCTTTTTCATCGCCTCAGGCGTGAATCTTGGCAAGGTATGACGGTTATCATTTGCTTCATAGAATTTTGTATTTTCATTCATAAACCCTGCAAGATAACCGCGATTCAATGGGCTGTAAGGTACAAAACCGATTCCTAATTCTTCCAGTGTCGGAAATATATTTTTTTCAGGACCCTGCCACATTAAGTGATATTCGCTTTGAATTGCAGTTATCGGCTGTACAGCATGAGCTTTTCTTATAATTTCAGGGCTGACTTCACAAAGCCCGAAGTGGCGGACTTTGCCTTCTTGTATAAGTTCTTTAACACATCCTGCTACATCTTCAATAGGAACAGATGGGTCAAAACGGTGTTGATAGAACATATCTATAACATCACGCCTTAATCTTTTTAAAGAACCTTCACAAACTTTTCTTATTTGTTTTGGTGAGCTGTCTAACTCGCCATAATAATATTTGCCATCAATAATTTTATGACCGAATTTTGTTGTTACATAAATATCTTTATACTTATGCAATCCTTTTCCGACAAGTTCTTCATTGATATGAGGACCATAGACTTCGCCTGTGTCATAAAGGTTAATACCGTAGTCTACGCATTTGTGCAAAAGTCTTATCATTTCGTTTTCATCTTTTGCCTTGCCTCTGTTATAGTTCATTCCCATACAGCCAAAACCTAAAGCCGTAACTTTCATGGAGGCTGAACCTGTACCTAAAGTTCTATACTGTGTTATCAATTTATTATCTCCAAAAATTTTAGCATCTGCTTTATTTAAAACAGGCTGTACCAGTAATGCAGCACTTAAAAGTCCTGCTGTTTTTAAAAAATCTCTGCGTGATTCATTTATACTCATAAAAAACCTCCTTTAGTGTGCTGTAAAACCACCGTCGACAGAAATTGCGGCACCATCGACAAAGCTTGCATAAGGTGAACACAGCCACATTACAGTGTGTGCAATTTCAACCGGTTCTCCGAATCTGCCTTTCGGGATGTCTCTAACTATCTCTTGAGCAAGTTTTGGATTCCTTTCAACTAAATCTTTTGCCATTGGGGTTAAAATGCATCCCGGCAGAACTGCATTAATCCTTATTCCTTTTGAGGCATAATCTATAGCTGCTGTTCTTGTTAATCCGATAACTGCGTGTTTACAGGCAATATATGCAGCTTGTCCCGGGAAACCCGTAATTCCGCCCTGAGAAGATGTGTTTACAATTGAGCCGCCGCCTTGCTTTAGCATTTGTTCAATCTCAAATTTCATGCAGTTCCATACACCTTTAAGGTCAACTGCTACCGTTTTATCAAATTCATCATAAGTAATTTCTGCCATTGGTCTTTGCGGAGTTTGAACGCCGGCATTATTAAAAGCACAGTCAAGTCTGCCATATACATTTACAATATGTTCAACCATTTTTTGAACCGCATTATTATCACTTACATCGCAAATATAACTTTCTGCACTTAAACCTTGAGAGGTCAATTCTTCAACCTGTTCTTTCATATCAAGAACATCTGATAGAATTACTTTTGCACCGACCTTGGCAAATTCTTGTGCTGTTGCAAGCCCAATTCCTTGTGCTGCACCTGTTACAAGTACAACTTTTTTTTTCAAAGATTCTTTCATAAGTTACCCTTTCTTATTTATTCTGTTTGTGATTAAAATACCTATTTCATACAAAATATATGTCGGAACACCGAGCATTAATTGACTTACTACATCAGGCGGTGTTAAAAGTGCTGATATAATCAAAATCCCGACAAAAACATACGGTCTTATATGTTTTAATGTTTCTATTTCAACAAGACCGAGTTTTACAGAGAAAATTGTCGCAAGAGGAAATTGAAACATTAACCCGAATGCTAAAATCAAACCGCCTGCTAAAGTTACAAAATTATTCAAGCCCAATGTCGGAGTGAGTTCAGCGGTTGCAAACCCTGCTGAAAAGTTCATTATCAAAGGCAAGATGAAAAATATACAAAAGGCCCCGCCTAACAAAAACAAAAAACTTGATGATAAAATTAACCCTGATAAAAATCTGCGCTCATTTTGATAAAGAGCAGGATTAATAAACTTTTTAATTTCATAAACAATATACGGAAACGAAATTACAAACGCAATTAAAACTCCAATTTTTAACTGAATAATAAAAACTTCCATTGGTGAAAAGTAGTGAAGTTTTGTCATACTTTCAGGCAGAGAGTTTTGTATCAGAAAATTCAAAAACTTAGGAGCAGCATAAAATCCTACAGGCGAAAGAATTACAATTGCCGAAATTGACCTTAAAAGCATTCCTCTAAGCGCATCTAAATGCGATATGAAGTTTTCATTATCCACCTTGTTAGTCATTTTTTTGTTCGTTTTTTGCTATTGTTTCAACATCTTTTGTAAGTTCTTGTGCTTCCTGTTTTATTGAATCTTTTGCTTTTTCAAATTCGTGTTTTGCTCTGCCTAAAGCTTTCGCAAGTTCAGGAATTCTCTTTGACCCGAAAAGCAAAAGTACAACAATAATGATTAAAAATATTTCTGTAAAGCCTAATGACATATTGTTATCCTTTCTTTGTTTTTTATAGGATGCGGCAAAAGCCGCTTTCCCCTATTTTAATTTGCCGTACTGTTCATCATTAACAGGTTCAAGCCACTCGTTAGAGGTTTCAACTCCGTCAACTTCAACGGCAATATGTGAAAACCAACTATCAGGTGCTGCACCGTGCCAGTGTTTAACACCTGCGGGAATATTTACAACATCTCCCGGCATAAGTTCTTGTGCGGGTTTACCCCATTCTTGGTAATAACCTCTGCCGCCTATTGCAATTAAAATTTGACCGCCGCCTGATTTTGCGTGGTGAATGTGCCAATTGTTTCTGCATTTAGGTTCAAACGTAACATTTACCATATTTACCTGACTTGTTGAAATTGGTGAAACATAGCTTTGGCCTATGAAATATTTATTATAAGCAATGTTTTCCGTTCCAATTGGAAAAAAAATTGAATTTGCGTAGCTTTCTTTGGTAGAGTTTGCATTTACCTTTTCATTTACCCCCCAAACTTCTTTTGCAAGATTAAAAGCTGCCCAAGCCTTCGGCCACCCTGCATAAAATGCAGTATTTGTTATAATAGCTGCAATTTCGGGTTTTGTGACACCGTGATTTTTTGCATTTTGCAGGTGATATTTTAGAGAGCTGTCAGTGATTCCTTGAGATACAAGAGCGACAACTGTTACTATTGAGCGAGTTTTTGTATCAATATCCTTATTATTCCAGTTTTCGCCGAATAAAATATCATCATTAAAATGAGCAAACTCAGGGGCAAAATTGCCTAATTGAGTTCTTCCTGCTGTTTGTGTGATTTTTTTCATAGTTTTATTTCCTTTTTGATTATTTGTTGCTGCAAATACAATGCTTGAACTTGCAAATGCCATTATCAGACACAATGTAATTAATTTTTTCATCTATTCAGCCTCCAAATTTGTTTTAAAGAATGTTTCAATTTTATCGAACGGAATTTTTTCCAAGTTGTCATATAAATCAACGTGATTTGCCCCTTTTACGATGTACAATTCTTTATTATCGCCTTTAAGTTTTTTAAACGCATCTTCACTAAAATATCTGCTGTGCGCATTTTCACCGTGAACCATTAAAACAGGAGTTTTTATTTCATTGCTATACGCTAAAATCGGCATATTGATTAAAGACAGAGATGAGGTCATATTCCAAGCTCCGTTTGAACCGATAGAACGAGGGTGAAAACCTCTTTTTTTGTTTTGATAATATCCGATATAATCTTTTAAAAACTGAGGCATATCATCGGTTGCAACTTTCGGCATACCGTCACCTTTTTTATAACTTCCGTTTTTAAAGTCTTCAGTTCTTTGATTGTTCAAAGCTTGTTTTAATTCATAACGAGCCTGTTCATCCATTGAATCGTTATAGCCTTTGGCTGTAACTCTTGTCATATCATACATTGTAATTGTTGCTGTTGCTTTAATTCTTGTATCGATTACAGCAGCATTCAAGCCAAAGCCGCCAAAACCGCAAATTCCAATTATACCAATTTTGTTTGGATCAACATTTTCTTGAGTTGATAAAAAATCAACCGCTGCTGAAAAATCTTCTGTGTTAATTTCAGGACTTGCAATGTTTCGAGGCTCACCTTTGGATTCCCCAGTGTAACTCGGGTCAAATGCCAGGGTAATAAAACCTCGTTCTGCCAGAGTTTGGGCATATCTGCCGGAAACTTGTTCTTTTACAGCCCCAAACGGCCCGGAAACCGCAATCGCTGCCATTTTATCTGTTGTATTTTGAGGAGTGTATAAATCACCAACAAGTTCAATACCGTAGCGGTTTTTGAAACTTACTTTCTGAATATTTACCTTATCGCTTTTAGGAAAAGTTTTATCCCAATTATTGTCTTTAGCTTGAACCATTAATGCACCTCCTATCATGAGTGTCATTAAACAAACAACTATCTTTTTAATCATCTAAACTCCTTTCCCCATTTCATAGGCTTTTTGCATTGCAGGGTTATTGATAACATCCCCCGGAGCTTCTGCACCTGCTCCTAAAATAGCACCTTTAAATTGAGCTTTGGAAAAACAAGCAATCCAGCCTTTAATTCCTTGAATTGCAATATCCGCACTGTGTGGGTCGGTATCTGCCGCAGTTGATAGGAAATAAATATCTCTGAATTTATAATCAGATGCAAATAAAGCATTTGCCCTATCAAGCATAGTTTTTAATTGTCCTGACATTTCGTAATAATAAATCGGGCTTGCAAAAGCAATTACATCAGCATTTTTCATTTTTTCGGTGATTTCAATTGTGTCATCATTTATCACACAATGACCGATTTTTTGACAAGCAAGACAGCCTTTGCAGAATTTGATTTCTTTATCTTGCAAAGTTACAAATTCAACATTATTGCCAACCTCTTGAGCGCCTTTTAAAAATTCTTTGGCTAAAAGTTCAGAATTTCCGTTTTTTCTTAAAGTTGATGATATTACTAATACATTTTTTGTCATAGTTACTCTCCTTTATACTTTTAATTCTTCTCTTAATTCAACAACACCGTTGCATTTCATAACGGCATCTTCTCTTATAATTTCACCGGCAGAATCTGCAACAATTTTGCCCGATTTTGGATTTTTAACTGATATATTCCAAGTTTTTGTGCTACAAATGATAACCCCGAAATCAAAGCCGTCATTATTAAAGCTATATTACAATATATGTATAATTTATTAAATGCTTGTCTGTTCATAAGTCCTTTAATTTTGATTTAAGTTAAAAATCAAATAATCAAGACAGTCGATTTTATTTTGACTATCGTGCAAGTTATCTAAAAGTTCGGCCTTGTATTTTGCAAGAAGTCTCAAGGCTTCTTTTTTTCTTTTTTGCTCAAAAAGTAAAAAGAATTCATCTATAACTTCTTTAGTACAACCTGAATCAATTAGATTTTGATTTAATGCTTTTTTTACAGTTTCATCCATATTTTCATTATTTACGATATTTTAAAAATAGCAAATACTTATAGTACATATATGGTTATACTTGACAGGCATAATACTCTAATGATAAGATTAAAATATGGAATTTAGAGTCTTAAAATATTTTCTAACTGTTGCAAGAGAGGGGTCAATCACAGGAGCTGCGAATTATTTACACCTGACTCAACCTACTTTATCAAGACAGCTGCAAGATTTAGAAAAAGAACTCGGACAAAAACTTTTTAATAGAGGACAGCTCAATATTTCGCTCACACCGGAAGGGATGATTTTAAGAAAAAGAGCAGAAGCAATTATTGATATGGTTGAAAAAACTCAAAACGAATTTACTTCACTCAAAAATGATATTTCAGGTGAAGTTCATATCGGTGCTGGCGAAACGGAAACCTTAAAATCAATAGGCGATATAATAAATGATATTCGTTCAATTCACTCTGAGATAATTTTTCACATGTATAGCGGCATCATGGAAGATGTTTTAGAAAGGATTGACAACGGACTTCTTGATTTTGGGATTGTTATGCAGCCTGTCGATTTAGCAAAATATAATGCAATAAATCTTCCCGAAACAGATGTTTGGGGCGTTGTTATGAGAAAAGATTCTCCTTTAGCAAAAAAGGAATTTGTAACCTATGAAGATATGGAAAAAGTGCCTTTGATATTGTCAAGAAAGGCTTTTAGAAAACCGACTCCCGATAATGATTTTTACAGATGGTTTAACAAAAATCAATCAAAATTGGATATTGCAGCAACCCACACTCTTTTTTATAATGCTGCATTAATGGTTGAACAGGGTGTTGGATATATGTTTACATTAGATAATCTTGCAAATACTTCTCAATCAAGTAAATTGTGTTTTCGCCCGATAGAACCGTCGTTTTATTGTTCTTGGGCACTTGTTTGGAAGAAATATCAGATGTTCTCACCTGCTGCAAAATTATTTTTAGAAAAAATGCAAGTAACATACGGGAATTAAAAATAATATTCCCGTATGTTTCTGCAAGAGTATAATCAAATATTTTATTTTTTAATCAAATTTTGCACATCTTCCGTAATTTGTTCTTTTGTCAAACGGTAGCGTGTTAATAATTCAGGTAATGAAATCCTGTCCGTAAATTCTTTTTTGGCCCCGTAATTCAAAACTTTCATATCAGAATTCCCATAAAATCTTGTTATTTTTTCGCTGTAACCGCCATCTAAACAACCGTCCTCGAGGGTAACCACAATCTCATGGTTTTGTTTTAATTCTTCAAGGAGTTTTTCATCAATCCCTGTTAAATAAACAGGATTAACTACAGTTGCATTAATTCCAAGTTTTTCTTTTAATTCTTTTTGTGTATCAACAGCAAGCTGATAGAAATTACCTTCACCAATTATTGCAACTTTTTCACCTTTATTTGTTACTTTATAAGTATTTAATTTTGAATAATCGGTTGTGTCTTTTTTGCCGGTTGAAACAAGATTGCCGTTAGGGACTCTGATTGCAACAGGATACTGTTTCTGTTCAATTGCCCAATCCATCATTGCAAAATATTCTTCTTTATTTGTAGGTGCAAGGTAGACAACGTCAGGAATATTTGAAATCAAAGGAATATCAAAAATTCCCAAGTGAGTAACATCACTGCCGGAGATTCCGCCATTAAATACTAAAATTGTTGCAGGAGCTTTATTTATAGCTAAATCCTGTGATAATTGGTCATAAGCTCTTTGAATAAATGAACTCATAACTGCAAGCACAGGTTTCCCTCCATTGGCCGCAATTCCTGAAACATAACCTACAGCGTGTTGTTCTGCAATATCGACATCAGTATAGTTATTCCCCATTTTTTCTCTAAATTCAGGAGTAAAGCCTGACACTCCCGGTGTAGCCGGAGTTACCGCAACAATGGATTTATCTTTTTGTTTTTTCTTTAAAAGATAGTCTGCGGTTATTGATGCGTATGAGCCTTCCGGAGTTTTAATTTTACCATCCAGAAATCCAGACAATACATAATGATACTTTTCCTTATTTTGTTCTGCCGGTTCATAGCCTTTGCCTTTAAGAGTATGAATATGAACAACTGTAGGTTTATTTGTATCTTTTACCTTTTTAAATACTTCAATAAGTTTTTCAACATTGTTGCCTTCTTCTACATAATAATAGTCATAACCGAGAGCTTTAAAAATGTTGTTTGGAGATTGTCCATTTGTATTTCTAAGTTCAGTTAATGCTTTAAATAAACCGCCGTTAGGTGGAGCAATCGCCATTTCGTTATCATTAACTATAAGAATATAGTTTGAATTTAAAATAGCGGCATTGCTTAATCCTTCAAGAGCTTCACCACCTGAAAGCGACCCGTCTCCTATTACATCAACTATATTATACTTTTCACCTTTCAAATCTCTCGCTTTTGCCATGCCTGTTGTAAGACTGATTGAGGTTGATGTATGACCTAAAGTAAAGAAATCGTGTTCACTTTCATTAGGATTCGAATATCCTGTAATTTCTTTATGATTTAAAGGGTCAAGAAAAGCTCCCTTTCTTCCTGTAAGCATTTTGTGAGGATATGTTTGGTGTGAAACATCAAAAACAATCTTATCTTTTGGTGAATTAAAAACATAATGGAGAGCAATTGTTGCTTCAACTATACCTAAATCAGGGCCCAAATGTCCGCTTAATAAGTTTGAATGGTTTAAAATTCCTCGCCTTATATCATCAGATAACAAATTCATCTGTTCAATGGAAAGTTTTTTAACATCTTTCGGGTTGTTTATTTTATCTAATATTGTAGTATCTTTAGCAAAGGTAATACCTTGCACCAAAATTACAGTCGTTAGTGCTAATAATAATCTCTTTTTCATTTTACCCTCCATTATTTTCAAACAGAATCATTAAAAATTATACTAGCACAAAAATTAGAACTTCATATAATCCTTCGTATTTTATTTTCTCAAACTCACTGAAATCATATTTCCACTTTTTGGGTAAAATTTTCGACTAAAATTTTAAAAGTTCTGTACCAAATTTCGCATTTCAACCGCCCAAGAAGTAAACTGGTTCTAAAAGTTGGCTATATTTAGGTTTGAGCTCAACTGTCCAACTCACACAATAACTTGGAAGCCACAGAATGGAACACTGCTTCCGACCACTGTGTCTGCTTTGTATCAATATACATTTTGCAAAATTAAAAAGAAAAAATCGAGGGCATTTTAGATTAATGTCAAAACGGTCATCGCCTAAAATAATTGTAAAAGAACAAGCAGTTCAGGAATATTTGACAACCAGTTCGGGAATTTTGGAACAAATAAATTTAAAACAATAGCATATAAACTTTTTATAAAAAAACTCGGGAGTTTAGAATATAATAAATCTCCCGAGTTTTTCATTTTTTATA